>NZ_JDST02000105.1:0-16892 GCF_000584975.1 Candidatus Accumulibacter cognatus
AGGTCACCGCCAGGCTCCCCCCTTTACCCAAACCCTCCCGCATACTTGCGGCGAGGGTTTTTGGCTTTGCAACCATGAAAACGCTGTTACCCATTTAACCAAACATCCGTTTTCTGGTGACCGAATATCCCGGAATTGAAATTCAAGGGCTCTTGATGATATCATCAGAAAATTTTGCTGATCCCGTCAGCAAAATATAGAGACGCATTTTCGTGATGCGTCAGGCGTACTGACGAGGTACGTCCAACTACGCACATTCGCCTGTTCAAGGGTGCCCGCCAGAATGGCGGGCTGTAGGTGGGCGGATGGTGGTCAAACCCTGATATTGAAAGTAGGAACGTATGTCTACAACAATGCGACAGATGCTTGAGGCTGGTGTTCATTTCGGCCATCAGACGAGATTCTGGAATCCCAAGATGGCGCCCTATATCTTTGGCGCCCGCAGCAAGATTCACATCGTCAACCTCGAAAAGACGCTGGCCAAGTATAACGAGGCCATGAATTTTGTTCGCCGGCTATCGGCCAACAAGGGCACCATCCTGTTTGTCGGAACCAAGCGCCAGGCGCGCGAAATCATGGCCGAGGAAGCGTCACGTTGTGCCTCCCCGTACGTCGATCAGCGCTGGCTGGGCGGCATGCTGACCAACTTCAAGACCATCAAGCAGTCGATCAAGCGTCTCAAGGAGATGGAAACCATGTGTGAAGATGGTTCCCTTGATCGGCTCGGCAAGAAAGAGGCACTGATGCTCACGCGCGAACTCGACAAAATGCACAAGTCGATCGGCGGCATCAAGAACATGGGATCGTTACCTGATGCCCTGTTTGTGGTTGACGTTGGTTACCACAAGATTGCCATCACCGAAGCAAACAAGCTGGGTATTCCGATTGTTGCGGTGGTCGATACCAATCATTCACCCGAGGGCATCGATTACATCATTCCTGGTAACGACGATTCCTCTCGCGCCATCCGTCTTTATGCTCGCGGCGTTGCTGATGCCGTTCTCGAGGGACGCAGCCAGTTCGTCGACGAAATCCTCGATGTTGTATCGGGCGACGAGTTTATTGAAGAAGAAGACTGAGCGACCGAGCGTCGGCTTTACCCCGCTGGCCGTGCGACTGGACCTGTTCGCGGCCGGTTTGTTTTTCCTGAACGTATCGAATGAGCTACGGCCGGCGATTCTGGCCGGGACAGCAAGTGGAGACTGAAATGGCGGAAATTACCGCAAGTATGGTGAAAGAGCTACGCGAAAGAACCGATGCGCCGATGATGGAGTGCAAACGGGCACTGACGGAGGCCGCCGGCGACCTCGCCAAAGCTGAAGAGATTCTGCGCGTCAAACTCGGTTCCAAGGCCAGCAAGGCGGCCAGTCGGATTACCGCCGAGGGTGTCGTGGCGATCCACAGATCGAATGACCACAAGCTTGGTGCAATGATCGAAATCAACTGCGAAACAGACTTTGTCGGCAAGAATGACGAATTTCTGAAATTGGCCAGAGATTGCGCGGTACTGGTCGCCGAGCATGACCCGGCGGACGTGGCTGCTTTGTCGGCGTTGCCGATGGGCGAGGGCAGCGTCGAATCGACTCGTACTGCGCTGGTTGGCAAGATCGGCGAGAACATGTCGATCCGCCGTTTTGCGCGCATCACTGCCAAGGGCAGGCTTGCTGCCTATGTCCATGGCGGAGCCAAGATCGGTGTCCTCGTCGATTATCTTGGCGGTGACGATCAGCTAGGCAAGGACCTGGCCATGCACATTGCCGCGACTAAACCGAAAGCGCTGGACTCATCGGGTGTAGCCGTTGATCTGATCGAGAGCGAACGGCGAATTGCCATCGAGAAAGCGCGCGAAGCCGGCAAGCCGGAAGCGTTGATCGAAAAGATTGCCGAAGGCTCGATTCAAAAGTTCCTGAATGAAGTGACACTGCTTGGCCAAGTATTTGTCAAGGCCGAAGATGGCAAGCAAACTATCGCCCAATTGCTCAAGGCTAAGGGCGCTTCAGTTGCCGGATTCACGTTGTTCGTTGTCGGTGAGGGCATTGCCAAGCGGACCAACGACTTCGCTGCCGAGGTGGCCGCACAGGCTGCCGCTGCCGCGCAGAAGTAAAGCACATACCTTCGATCGACCAGACCTGCAGGAGCCACGCCGATGTCCGAGACCTCGCCAAGCTATAAACGCATCCTTCTCAAGCTCTCGGGCGAGGCATTGATGGGTGGTGATGCTTACGGCATCAACCGGCAGACGATCTGGGCCATCGTTGCAGAGATCAAGGGGGTTGTCGATCTGGGTGTGCAGGTCGGCGTGGTCATTGGCGGTGGCAACATTTTTCGCGGTGTGGCGCCTGCCGCCCGAGGAATGGACCGTGCCCAGGCGGACTACATGGGCATGCTGGCGACGGTCATGAACGGCCTCGCGTTGCACGATGCCATGCGGGCTGCCGGCATGGTCTCGCGGGTACAGTCGGCGCTGAACATTGAACAGGTGGTGGAGCCCTACATTCGTGCCAAGGCAATTCGATACCTGGAGCAAGGGCGGACAGTGATCTTTTCCGGGGGAACCGGTAATCCGTTTTTTACTACTGACACGGCTGCGGCCTTGCGCGGCGCAGAGATCGGTGCCGAAATCGTGCTCAAGGCCACCAAGGTCGATGGCATCTACTCCGCCGATCCCAACAAGGATCCGCAGGCGACCCGTTATGATCGGATCAGCTTCGATGACGCGATCGCGCAAAATCTCGCGGTGATGGATGCCACCGCGTTTGCGCTGTGCCGCGATCAGAAGCTACCGATCAACGTCTTCTCGATATTCAAGCAGGGTGCACTGAAGCGGGTAGCGATGGGCGAAAAAGAGGGTACCCTGGTCTATTGCTGAGGGAGATTGAGATGTCCATAGCTGAAGTAAAGAGAACCGCTGAACACAAGATGCAGAGATCACTTGAGACACTCAGGGTCGATCTGGCGAAAGTACGGACGGGGCGTGCCCATATCGGCCTGCTCGATCATGTGCAGGTCGAGTACTACGGGTCGCATGTGCCAATCAACACGGTCGCCAACGTGACTGTGCTCGACGCCCGTACGCTTGGTGTCCAGGCCTGGGAAAAAGGGATGGCGGCAAAGGTCGAGAAAGCCATTCGTGACAGTGATTTGGGTCTAAATCCAGCAGCTCAGGGAGATCTGATCCGCGTACCGATGCCGGCTTTGACCGAGGAGAGGCGCCGTGATCTGATCAAGGTGGTGAAGGGCGAGTGTGAAGGTGCCAAAGTTGCAGTGCGTAATTTGCGACGTGATGCCATCGCGACGCTCAAGGAAATGCTCAAGAACAAGGAATGCTCAGAGGATGAGGAGCATCGTGCCCAGGATGAAATCCAGAAGCTCACGGATCGCTATGTGGCGGAAATCGATAAGCAACTCAGCCACAAGGAAACCGATTTGATGGCCATCTAGCGACTACCGACGAGTGATCAGAATGGGGTGCTTTGCCAGTTCAACCCGAGACGTTCCGACTGCATCGGTAGTCCCCCGCCATGTCGCGATCATCATGGATGGCAATGGCCGTTGGGCCAAGAAACGCCTGTTGCCGCGCGTCGCCGGCCATCATCGTGGCGTTGAAACGGTGCGTACCATGGTCAGGGCCTGTCTTGAGCGCGGCATCGAATATCTGACGCTGTTTGCTTTCAGTTCAGAAAACTGGCGCCGTCCGCAGGAGGAAGTTTCCCTGCTGATGCAGCTCTTCGTCCGCGCTCTCAAGGAAGAGGTCAAGAAGCTCGATCGTAACGGCGTTCGCCTGCGGGTGATCGGTGACCTCGAACGTTTTGATCCTGACCTGCAGGCACTGATCAAGGCATCGGAGAACCGTACGGCAGGCAACAGCCGCCTAACCCTGACGATCGCCGCGAATTATGGTGGACGCTGGGACATCCTGCAGGCGATCAACCGCATGTTGAGCAGTGACCCAGAGAAAGGCGCCGAATGGCAGGAAGCTGACCTGACGCCACATCTGGCGATGAGCTATGCGCCGGAACCGGATCTGTTCATCCGTACCGGTGGAGAGCAGCGGATCAGCAACTTTCTGCTCTGGCAACTCGCGTATTCCGAGTTGTACTTTACCGAGGTGCTCTGGCCCGAGTTCGATTCGACTGCCTTTGACGCAGCCCTGGTCTCTTATCAGCAGCGCGAACGCCGGTTCGGGCGCACCAGCGAACAGTTGAGCGGTGCTTCTGCGGCATCACCGACCGGATCGCGTATCGATGCTTAGGACGCGGGTGATCACCGCGATTGTCCTGTTTGCTGCCTTCTTTGGCGCGCTTTTTTACCTGCCACCGCTGGGTTGGCTGCTCTTCGTCACAGCGGTAGCCAGTATCGCTGCCTGGGAGTGGGGGGCGCTGATGCGCCTCAGTGCAGCGGGACAGGTTTCGCTGGGAGTCCTGTTGGCCGTCCTGTGTGCAATCGTGGCAGTTCTCCAACCAGGGGCGGTCGGTCTGGGTGCCGGCTTCGACGCTACCGCCTGGCGTCTCGGGGCCTATTTCTATTTGCCGGCTGCGGTTTTCTGGCTATTGCTGGTGCCAGTCTGGCTGCAACGGCGCTGGCCTCTTGCCAACCCTGTTCTCGCTCTGGCGACCGGCATGGTACTGCTCCTGCCAGTGTGGCTGGCGCTGATACAATTGCGACAAGCGGGGCCGCTAGCCCTGCTGGCGATCATGGCCATCGTCTGGCTGGCCGATATTGGCGCCTATTTTGCTGGTCGGAGCCTGGGGAAACACAAGCTGGCGCCCGGCATCAGTCCTGGCAAAACCTGGGAAGGTGCGATTGGTGGTGCGGTCGCAGTGCTCGCCTACGGATTGCTGATGTCATCGAGGATGCCCACCGGCCTGGCCGGTAACCTGCCGCTGTTGCTGCTGGTTCTGATGGTGTTGACGGCAATCAGCATTCTGGGAGACCTGTTCGAGTCACTGCTCAAGCGCCAAGCGGGGCTCAAGGATAGCAGCAGCATCCTGCCCGGTCACGGAGGCGTACTTGACCGCATTGACAGTCTTACTTCGACCCTGCCGCTGGTCGCCCTGGTCTGGTTGGTGACGCGGCTTTGATGGCTTCCGGAACGGCCGTGCAGCAGCTCACGATTCTCGGATCGACGGGGTCGATCGGGGTCAGTACGCTTGATGTACTGCGCCGCCACCGGCAACGTTATCGTGTCGTCGCTCTTTGCGCACACCGCCAAGCGGATCGTCTCTTCGAACAGTGTCTCGAGTTTCAGCCGCGCCATGCCGTTCTTGGCGAGCCTGCCCTGGCCGCCGACCTCGGTGCGCGGCTGGCGGCCGCAGGCTGTCCGACCAGGGTCGCGCATGGGCCCGAGGCGCTGATACGGATGGCACAGCTTCCCGAGGTCGATACGGTGATGGCTGCCATCGTTGGCGCAGCGGGCTTGCCGCCCACCCTGGCAGCAGCCGTCGCCGGCAAGAAAATTCTCCTGGCCAACAAGGAAGCCCTGGTCATGGCCGGATCGGTATTCATGCGGGCCGTGCGAGAAAACGGTGCGACCCTGTTGCCGATTGACAGCGAACACAACGCCATCTTCCAATCTCTGCCAGCCAACTATGCCGGTGATCTGGCGGCCAGTGGCGTACTGGGACTGTACCTCACCGCATCGGGGGGGCCATTTCTCGGGATGGCGACTGCCGACCTCGATGCCGTTAGCCCTGACGAGGCCTGCGCCCATCCGAACTGGGTCATGGGACGAAAGATCTCGGTCGATTGCGCGACGATGATGAACAAGGGCCTGGAGGTCATCGAGGCCCACTGGTTGTTCAACGTCCCTGCCGAACGGATTCAGGTGGTCATCCATCCACAAAGCGTGATTCATTCGCTGGTTCAATACGTCGACGGCTCGGTGATCGCCGAACTGGGAAACCCGGACATGCGCACACCGATTGCACATGCCCTGGCCTATCCACAGCGCATCGCCGCCGGTGTTGAGCCGCTGGACCTCTCCCAGGTCGCCTCACTGCATTTCGAGAGACCCGATCTGGCGCGCTTCCCGTGTCTGGCCCTCGCTTATCGTGCGCTCAGCGAGGGAGGTAGTGCGTCGACGACGCTGAATGCCGCCAATGAAGTGGCAGTACAAGCCTTTCTCGAACGGAAGATTGCCTTCACGGCAATTGCCCGCGTGATCGCAACGGTCATGGACCAGTTGCCGGCAGGAGTAGCTCTTGGCTCGCTGGATGAGGTGCTGACAGCCGATCGGGTAGCGCGTGCAGCCGCTGAGCAATTGATCGCGAGGAGTTCCGGATGAGTGGTTTTTTTTACTACCTGGCTGCTTTTGCGCTGGTGCTGGGAATCCTGGTCGTCGTTCACGAGTTTGGGCACTATCTCGCCGCGCGCTGGGCCGGGGTCAAGGTCCTGCGCTTTTCGGTCGGTTTTGGCCGAACGCTCTGGTCGAGGCGCTGGGGTCAGGACGGGACCGAGTGGGCTATCGCCGCATTCCCGCTCGGCGGCTATGTCAAAATGCTCGACGAGCGTGAAGGGGAGGTGGCTGCCGAAGAACTGCACCGCAGCTTCAATCGGCAGCCTGTGTGCTGGCGGATGGTGATCGTCGCCGCTGGACCAGCGGCCAACTTTGCGCTGGCCGTTCTGATCTACTGGGGACTTTTCTGGCACGGAACTGAAGAATTCAAGCCGATTCTCGGCAGTCCGGCAATCGCCAGTCCTGCGGCCGCGGCTGGTCTGCAAGACGGTGAACAGGTTCTGCGGGTGAGCGGCGAAAAGGTTCAGACCTGGCAGGAGATGCGGTGGCTCCTGCTGCAACGGGCTGCCGAGCATGACCAGATCGACCTCGAGGTGATCAATGCGGCCAACGAAATTGTCATCCGCCGGGTGGATGTCTCGTCAGTGCGCCGCTCGGGCTGGCAAGGAGACGCGCTCGAACAACTGGGTTTTGCTCTTTACCGCCCGCGCTTACCACCGGTACTCGGCAAGATCAATGTGAACAGTGCTGCGGAAGCTGCCGGACTGCGTTCGGGAGATGAAATTCTGAGTATTGGCGAGCAGGTCATCGATAGTTGGGCGGAGGTCGTGCGTGAGGTTCGCCAGTCGCCGGAAAAAACGCTGCGGGTCGAGGTGCTGAGGGATGGCGCGCGCATCGAGATGTCGGTGACGCCGGTTGCCGTAGACGAGCGGGGGAGCACCATCGGTCGCATTGGCGCGGCGGTCAGCGACTACAGCCAGGCACGTACGGCCTTGATGATCACCGTCAGTTACGGGCCTTGGTCGGCGTTTCGCAAGGCGGTCGGCGAGACCTGGGAAAAATCGGTGTTTACCCTGCTGATGATCGGCAAAATGGTGACCGGGGAGGTGTCTTGGCGAAATATCAGCGGGCCGGTCACCATTGCCGACTACGCTGGCCAGTCGGCAAGACTGGGAATCGACTACTACCTGAAATTTCTCGCTTTGGTCAGCATCAGCCTCGGCGTCCTCAATCTGCTGCCGATCCCGATTCTGGATGGCGGGCATTTGCTGTATTATCTCGTCGAAATCATCAAGCGTGGGCCAGTTTCCGAACGTGCCATGGAAATTGGTCAGCAAATCGGTCTGACTTTCCTGATCATGCTTATGGCGTTTGCCTTCTACAACGACATCAATCGACTACTGTTCTCCGGCTGAGCTTATGAAGAAAAACCTGCGCGCAGGTCTGTTGGCTACCCTTGTTGTCTCTGGCGCAGCGGCGGTGGAACCGTTCACGGTCAAGGATATCCGCCTTGAAGGCATTCAAAGGGTGGAGGCCGGTACGGTTTTCAGCTACCTGCCGGTCAAGGTCGGCGACACAATGACTGACGAAAAGGCTGCGCAGGCCATCAAGACCTTGTTCGCCACAGGATTCTTCAAGGACGTCCGGATTGAAACCGATGGTCCGGTGCTGATCGTCGTGCTTGAGGAGCGGCCGGCCATCGCACAGATCGATTTTGTCGGTTTGAAGGAGTTCGAGAAGGATCAGCTGATCAAGGGTCTGAAGGAAGTGGGTGTCGCGGTGTCGCGGACCTTCGACCGAGCCACGCTCGAAAAGGCCGAACAGGAATTGAAACGCCAATACCTGTCACGTGGTCGCTACGCGGCGACGATCACCACCACGATTACACCGCTGGATCGAAACCGCGTGGCGATCAATTTCAATATCGATGAAGGCGAGACTGCCAGGATCAAGCAGATCAACATCGTCGGCGCGCAGGCCTTCCGGGAAAAAGAACTCCTTTCCGTGCTGCAGCAGCAGACCCCTACCTGGATCAGTTGGTACACCAAGAGTGACCAGTATTCAAAGCAGAAACTGTCGGCCGATCTCGAAACCTTGCGCTCGTATTACCTTGATCGCGGCTACCTGGAGTTCAGTATCGAGTCGACGCAGGTCTCGATTACTCCAGACAAAAAGGAAATCTACATCACGATCAGTATCAACGAGGGCGATCGCTACTTCGTTTCATCGGTCAAATTGGCGGGCGATCTGACGCTCTCCGAGGAAGAGTTCAAGAAGGCAGTCAAGATCAAGCCAGGAGACGTCTTTTCCCGCGAGAAAGTGAACGAGAGCACCAAAGCCATTGCCGACAAACTGGGTGCTCAAGGTTATGCGTTTGCCAATATCAATGCAGCACCGGAGCTCGATATGCAAAAGCATCAGGTCGCGTTTACGATCTTCGTCGATCCGGGAAAGCGGACCTACGTGCGCAGGATCAATGTCACAGGCAACACCAAGACGCGTGACGAAGTCATTCGTCAGGAAATGCGTCAGATGGAAGGGGGCTGGTACGACGCTGAGCGGGTGGCCGCGTCACGCGAGCGAATCGACCGAACCGGTTATTTTGGCGAGGTCAATGTGGAAACCCCACCGGTTCCCGGAACCATTGACCTGGTTGATGTGAATGTCAATGTGACCGAAAAATCGACGGGCAACATCTCGATCGGTGCTGGCTATTCGAGTGCAGAAAAGGTCATTCTCTCCGGATCGATCTCGCAATCGAACATCTTTGGCAGCGGCAAGTTCCTGTCGCTGCAGGTGAACACCGGCAAACTCAACCGCACACTGGCGATCAACTACACCAATCCTTATTTCACGGTTGATGGCATCAGCCAGGGCTTCGACCTTTACGACCGGCGAGTCAACCCGACCTCGCTGGGCTATGCCTTCCAGTCCGAATCCATTGGTGGCGGCATCCGCTTCGGCTACCCGATCAGTGAGAAGGAGACACTCAGCTTCGGCTTGGCGATCGATCAGACGACGATCGACATTACTCCCGTCACGGCCGCCACACCGCCCCAGTACATCAAGTTCAGGGCTGAACATGGTGACTCGAATGTCACGGTACCGGCGACCGTGACGTGGACCAGCGATACCCGGAACAGCTCGATTTATCCGACCTCCGGTGGCATCCAGCGTGCCGCTGTCGAGGTCGCCATCCCGGGCGTGGACCTGTCGTTCTATCGATTGACCTACAAGAACGAACGCTACTTTTCCTTGACCAAGGATTTGGTTCTGGCGCTGATGGGTGAAGTTGGATATGCGAACGGTCTGAGCGGACAGAGCTTGCCGTTCTACAAGAATTTCTACGCTGGCGGTATCGGATCGGTACGCGGCTATCAGACTGCCAGCCTCGGTCCGGTGGATCCGCTTTATCCCGACACCTATCTTGGCGGTACCAGCAAGGCGGTGTTCAATGTCGAGCTGCTAATGCCGCTGCCGGGTTTCGACAAATCCGTCCGCTTCGGTCCATTCTTTGACGCAGGGAACGTGTTTACCAATCACTATTCCTACTCGAAGGAAGGCCTGGCGATGTCGGCCGGACTGACTGCGGCCTGGATCTCGCCACTGGGACCCTTGAAATTCAGCTATGGTCAGCCGATCAACGAAGTCAGTACTGCTAAACTACAGAAGTTCCAGTTCCAGATGGGAACAACCTTTTAATCTAGGAGAATTAGCTTGAAGAAGACGATTGCCAGGCTGCTGGTTGCGTTGATGGGCTCGCTGCCGGTGACTTACGCGTCGGCGGTAGACCAGTTGAAGATCGGTTACGTCAATACCCAGCGTCTTTTCCGAGATGCACCCGCAGCCGTCAAGGCAGCCAAGAAGATCGAGCAGGAATTCTCCAAGCGAGACCAGGATTTGCAGCGCCTGGCCAAACAGGTCCAAGGCCTGCAGGAAGTGCTCGAAAAAGGCGGACTGACGATGTCGGAATCGGATCGCCGCAGCAAGGAAAAGGATCTCGGTGAATTGTCGAGAGAGTTTCAGCGCAAGCAGCGCGAGTTCCGCGAGGATCTGAACCTGCGCCAGAATGAAGAGAATGCGGCGATCATTGAAAAGGCCAACAAGGCGATCAAGCAGCTCGCCGATAACGAGAAGTACGACTTGATCGTTCAGGATGTGGTCTGGGTGAGTCCGAAACTCGATATCACCGATAAAGTCATCAAGGCCTTGTCCGATCCCCAGTCAGCTAAGTAAGCGTTGCCAATTGTTCAGTTCGACGGAGTGCATGTGTCAGGAGGTCTGCGCCTAGACGAAATCGTCGCCCGTCTGGGAGGGATGTTGCAAGGTGACGGATCGTTGGTCGTTTCGCAAGTCGGTTCGCTGCTCTCGGCTGGGGCAGGTGAAATCGCGTTTATCGCCAGCCCGAAATACCGCGCGCAATTGAAGAGGACGAAGGCCGCGGCAGTGATCGTTCCGCCGCAGTTTGCCAACGACACGACGCTGCCCCACATCATTCATCAGAACCCCTATGCCTACTACGCGCGGGTCGTGGGGCTGCTCAATCCGGCTTTGCCAGGCCGCTCCGGCGTACATCCCGGCGCAGTGGTCAACTCGCCCCTGCCGGCATCGGTAAGCGTCGGGGCAAACGCGGTGATCGGTGACGGCGTGCGCATTGGCGAAAACGTGACGATATATCCGGGATGTGTGCTTGGTGACGGGGTAGCTATTGGCGATGATTCGGTCCTCCACGCAAATGTGGTCGTATATGACCACTGCGTGATCGGCCGGCGCGCCGTCATCCACGCCGGCGCAGTCATCGGTGCAGATGGCTTCGGCTTTGCCAAGGATGGGCAGCACTGGGTCAAAATTCCGCAAATCGGCCGCGTGGTGATCGGTGACGACGTCGAGATCGGCGCCAATACCTCGATCGATCGCGGTGCCCTCGACGATACAGTGATCGGCAACGGCGTCAAGCTCGACAACCAGATTCAGGTTGCGCACAACGTCAGCATTGGCGACCATACCGCGATGGCCGGCTGTGTCGGCATTGCCGGCAGCGCCAGGATCGGTCGTCGATGTACCGTCGGGGGTGCGGCAATGATCAGTGGCCACCTGGAAATTGCCGACGATGTGCATGTTTCGGCCGGTACCCTGGTTGCCAAGAGCCTCAGCCAACCCGGCGCCTATACCGGCATTTTTCCACTCGCAACACACCACGAGTGGTTACACAACGCGGCACAGATCAAGCGTCTGGTAAAACTTGCCGAGCGCGTTGCCGAACTCGAGAAGACAATCGAACTGATGGGGAAAACGTCTTGAACGCAATGGACATTCACGAGATCATCGGGCAATTGCCACACCGCTACCCCTTCCTGCTGGTCGACCGGGTGCTCAAGTGTGAGCCCGGTAAATCCATCCACGCCTACAAGAACGTGAGCATCAACGAACCGTTTTTTACGGGTCACTTCCCGCATTATCCAGTGATGCCCGGCGTTCTGATCATGGAAGCACTGGCGCAGGCGGCTGGTATCCTGTCGTTCAAGACGCTCGGCGAAAAGCCCGACATGACCTCGCTGTTCTACTTCGTCGGCATCGACAAGGCGCGCTTCAAGAAGACCGTCGCTGCCGGCGACCAGTTGCATCTGCACGTGGATATCCAGCGTCAGTTTCGCAACATCTGGAAGTTCAGGGCAGAGGCGCGTGTGGACGGCGAGGTCGTGGCAGACGCCGAGTTGATGTGCGCTAAAAGTAACCTGGTCAAGACCACGGGATGAGCACGGCCATGATCCATCCCAGTGCCATCATCGAGGCTGGCGCGCAACTCGGTGCCAATGTTTCTGTCGGTGCCTTTTCGATCATCGGCGAGCATGTCGAGATCGGTGACAATACCGTGATCGGCCCGCATGTGGTCATTTCGGGTCGGACACGCATCGGCTGTGACAACCATATCTATCAATTCTCCTCGCTGGGCGGACCGCCTCAGGACAAGAAGCACGCTGGTGAGCCGACGCGTCTGGAGATCGGAGACCGCAACACGATTCGCGAGTTCTGCACCTTCAATCTGGGCACCGCCCTGGATGCGGGTGTCACCCGCATGGGCGATGACAACTGGATCATGGCCTATGTACACATTGCGCATGATTGCCAGGTTGGCAACCGTACCGTGTTTGCCAACAATGCGCAGCTGGCTGGCCATGTGCACATTGGCGACTGGGTGATTCTCGGTGGTTTTTCCGGCGTCCACCAGTTTTGCCGCATCGGCGCGCATGCCATGACCGCTGCCGGAACGGTGGCCGTGCAGGACATCCCACCCTTCGTGATGGCTGCCGGCAATACCGCCAGCCCTTTCGGCATCAACGCCGAGGGCCTGAAGCGAAGGGGTTTTTCTCCAGAGGCGATGCTGGCCCTGAAACGTGCCTACCGCACGCTCTACAAGTCCGGACTGATGCTCGAAGAAGCGCGCGCCAAGCTCATCGAAGAAGTCGTAGCACATCCTGAAATCCAGCCGTTGATCGACTTCCTCGCAGTATCGAAGCGCGGCATTATCAGATGACCGCAGGTGTGCTGCGGATTGCCATGGTGGCTGGCGAAGCCTCCGGCGATCTGCTCGCCAGCCAGCTCATTGAGGCCTTGCAGGCCCGGCTGCCGAACGCTGTGTTCTATGGCGTTGGCGGCCCGAAAATGCTCGGGCGGGGTTTCGACGCCTGGCATCCACTCGAGAAACTGGCGGTGCGCGGCTATGTCGAGGTACTCAGGCACTATCGTGAAATTGCCGGTATTCGCGCGGACCTCAAACGACGCCTGCTGGCTGATCCGCCCGATGTGTTCATCGGCGTTGATGCACCGGATTTCAATCTGGGACTGGAAAAGACACTCAAACAGCGCGGCATTGCGACCATTCACTACGTCAGTCCGTCAATCTGGGCCTGGCGCGGCGGGCGCATCCACAAGATTGGCGCGGCGGTTGCGCGGGTGCTGGCGCTATTTCCCTTTGAACCGGAGATTTATCAGAAGCAAGGAATTCCAGTCAGCTACGTTGGCCATCCACTGGCCGACATGCTGCCGGTCGAAGATGGCCGCGAAAGTGCGCGCACTCTGCTTGGTCTGCCCTTGCTGGCTGCCGTTTTTGCGCTCCTGCCGGGCAGCCGGCAATCCGAGTTGCAGTACATGGCTGATACTTTCATCGAAACCGCACTCCGGATCCACGCCGAGATCCCGGATGCGCTGTTTCTCGTGCCGCTAGCGACTCGCGAGACGCGCCTGCTCTTCGAAGCCGCGCTACATCGCTGCCAGGCCCAGGAACGACCGATTCGCCTGCTGTTCGGACATGCGCATCAGGCGATGATGGCCGCAGACGTCGTTCTGGTCGCGAGCGGCACCGCCACCCTCGAGGCGGCACTGCTCAAGCGACCGATGGTCATTGCCTACAAGATGGCACCGCTGTCCTGGTGGCTGATGCAGCGCATTGGCGGTTATCTGCCCTATTGTGGTTTGCCGAATGTGCTGGCCGGTCGCTTCATCGTTCCCGAATTCATCCAGGACGATGCAACACCCGACAATCTCGCGCAGGCGCTGCTCAACCTCTACGCCGACAAGACGGTGTGTGATGGGCTCAAGGCGCAGTTTCGAGCGCTGCATCTGCAATTGCGCCAGAATGCTGCCGAAAAGGCCGCACTGGCGGTGATCGGCTGCCTGCCGCCATTATTGAGCAAGCATGCTGCTGCAAGTTGAAGGCCTGGTCTGCGGAGTCGACGAGTCCGGCCGTGGTCCGATCGCCGGGCCGGTGCTGGCCGCCGCAGTGATCCTCGACCCGGCGCAGCCGATTGCCGGCCTCAATGACTCGAAAAAGCTTTCCGCCCGGCAACGCGCGGCACTGGCCGAAGAAATTAGCGCCAAAGCGCTGGCCTGGGCAGTTGCTGCCGCGAACGTCGAGGAAATCGACCGCATCAACATCCTTCAGGCCAGTCTGCTGGCCATGCAACGCGCCGTCAGCGCACTCGCCGCACGGCACCAGCTCGCGCCGGTCCGGGTGATGGTCGACGGCAATCATTGCCCCCGGTTGCAGTACCCCGTTGAGGCCATCGTCGGTGGCGACGGCAAGATCGCGGCCATTGCCGCGGCATCGATTCTGGCCAAGACCGTACGCGATGCCGGCATGCGCGAGCTGCACGCAGTGTATCCACAGTACGGATTTGATCGGCACATGGGTTATCCCACCGCCCTGCATCTGGCGGCACTGCGTGAATACGGTGCGAGCCCCGAACATCGCCGCAGCTTCGGGCCAGTAGCGCGCCTCGGAACGCCGTGAGACGCATCGTCGCTCGGAGCAATCCGCATTACCAGGCACTCAAGAAACTCTGCGAGAGTGGCCGTGGACGACGCAAGAGTGGTCGGGTGCTGCTTGACGGCATGCATCTGATCGAAACCTATGGCTGCCACCGTGGCATTCCGGAAGAAATTCTGGTCAGCGACAGCGGCGCCGTTCGGCCGGAGATTGCCAGATACCTGGAACGAGGCCGCTCTGCGCAGACAGTTACCCTGCTTTCCGACGCGCTGTTCGGCGAACTCGCGACGGTCGACACCCCGAGCGGCATCATGGCCGTCGTTCCGCTACCTGTGGCGGCGCGCAAGCTGGACCATGCTGCTGATACGGTTTTGCTCGATGGCGTTCAGGATCCCGGTAATGTCGGTTCGATCCTGCGCAGCGCCGCCGCCGCGGGTTTTCGCCAGATCCTGCTGTCGATCGATTGTGCACAGGCCTGGTCGCCGAAGACGCTGCGTGCCGCGATGGGCGCACATTTTCAGCTCGACATTCACGAAGACAGCGACCTTCCCGAGTTCCTTGCTGCCTATCGCGGGCAATCCGTTGCCACCACGCTCGCTGCGTCGGTCAGTTTGTATTCGGCCAATCTGCAGGGATCGCTGGCCTGGGTCTTTGGCAGCGAGGGTCTTGGCATCCGGCCTGCCGTGCTGGCTGCGACTGACCAGCGATTGCATATCCCGATGCCTGGCGCCACCGAGTCACTGAACGTCGCCGCCGCCGCCGCCATCTGCCTGTTCGAGACGCTGCGCTGTCGTAGGGTGGAAACCTTCCGATGAGGCGTTCCGCCTTCTCGAAGTTGCCTTCCGCATAGATGCGGGACAGACGTTGCCCCCCTGGATCTTCCCGCCAAGGATGAAACGGCGTCCAGCAGCGCCGCCGTGCTCTCGTCGAGATGAGAGCCAAGTCATCCCGGCAGCTTCCGGAATCCGTAGCAACTCCATGCGAAGGACGTCCTCGGAAACGACTCTGCTCCTCTCCAGCAAGCCCGGATTTACCCCATCGCCGCAGAGGGTCGAGACGTGCGAATAGCGCCGGTGTCCTGACAGAATGGACAGCATCCACGTGCCCAGAACACGCGATCGACGGCGCGTATAGGCTGCCATACGTTAGCGGACAGCCTGCCAGCCAGCCACAGCGACCACAGCCCTGGCAGATGCAGAAACGGGATGAAGTCGTCCAACTGACCTATCGGTGTCACTGCACTTTCCATCTCCCAAGGCACCTGATTACAACCACATACAACCACAAGCGCCTGCACTCGACCTCGGTTTTCGGTCACCGGCCCAGTTTCTGGAACATAGGCGTTCAGGAGGCGGAATATACTGATAACATGAGACCCCGCCCTTTGGTAGACGATAATCCGAGGGAAGCGTATTGCGGAAGCTAAGGCGATTTCTCGGAATCAAGATACCGCAAGGCTTGTATTGCTGGCCATGAGTCCAGCCTACCATCATGACTATTGGTATGGCGTTTTGCGGAAATCACCTAAAGGATCAGGTAGGAACGCCTGGATGAGAACGAGGCTTGTTGCGGTTGTGATGGTCGCTTTGCTTCAGGCGGGGATGGTCTATTGGGTTGCCGGCGGCATCGGAGGGTTGGCGATGGCCATTGCCGGTGGCAGCGCTCTTCTGACTACCGCTTTGTCGTAAGCGCTCAGCAAAAAGTCATCCGATAATCGGAGCCGAAGCCGCCCAGAATTTTGTCGACGTTGGCCTCAAGTGTCGGAGCGTTCCTGGCTTTGAAGGCCATCCACTCGTACTTCATCTTGTACTTCATCTTGTGCCAGAGCTTCTCAACGCGGTTCAGTTCTGGGCTGTCAGGGGGCAAGAAGTAAAGCGTGAGTCCCTTCTGCTTCAGGAGAGCCAGCAGGGGCTGGATGGCCTTGGCCTGGTGGATGGACGCATTGTCCAGAATGAACGTCAAGGGTCTGCCGACGCTTTCCAGAAGGAGACCCAGGAAACCTCCAAGGAGCGCCGCGGTCGTGGTCTCCCAGAACTTGGCCGTGAACAACTCCCCCCTCGAGATCAACGCGGCCAGCACATTCAGGCGCTTCCCGCGCTCGGCCGTAATGCGGTGAACCTCTCCTGTTTCGGTCCATGCGCTCCGATTGGGCTGCGCCTGCGCAAAGCCCGCTTCATCCAGGTAGGTCAGCCCCATTTCACCACGCTTTGATTTTTCAAGCAATTCTTCTATTTCTGCCTGGGCTCCCCGAAATTTGGCTTCGTCTCGTTTTTTAGGCTGTGCCGGGTCCTTTTCCAGACATAGCCCTGCTCTTTCAAGGCGCTTTGCATCAGCCACACCGACACATGTCCACCCTGTTCCTCTGACAGGCGGATTCTCAACTGAGGGGCC
>NZ_JDST02000106.1:0-3376 GCF_000584975.1 Candidatus Accumulibacter cognatus
AATTTTTGCGGCGCCGGAATGTCGTCGGCATCCGCGGGCGATTGCGAGTGGCTAAACTTCAGTTGCAAGAACGAGCTGACCGGCAAGCCGGAATGGTCGGCCAAGCGAATCGCCCGAATCGAATTACGGGCATTGCCTGGTGCCGCATACGATGGCGCGTTGAAGCCCAATCCGGGCCTCTGTCCAGCGGAACGATTAGCACGCCTGAATTGAATCGGTCGCAAGTGGTGGTGCCTTGAACGTGGAAACACCCGACATTCCAGTAGCCGCCACGCTGACACAACAAGATATGTGCTGATGCAAGACCCCCCTGTCGTCATTCTCGGTTCCGGGATTGCCTTGGCGTCTGTTGTGGCTACAATGGCTACGTACAGTCTGTCGCCCTCAGCGTGGTGCACCCCGCAAGGAAATTCCCGCTCCAGTCCTAATCAGGATGACCATATGACCACACCCCCCTCGTCATCGGAAAAACGCCGGCCCGCTGTTGCCAAACGCATTGGCAGAAAGCTGGACGCCCGGGTGAAGCCCGACACTGCCTCAAGCGCCGAACCAGGTCTCGTGGATCAGGTGCGTGCGATGGCCGGCAGGCTGCTGGACATCAGCGCGGCCACCGGCGTTGCCGGACGCGCTCTACAGACTGCCGGCAAGGTCAGCCGGGCGTTGCAGGATGGGCATCCGATCGACGCGGCCAGCGAAGTCGTGCGGGCGGTACTGCCTGGGATGGCTGAAACTACTGCCTGGGTCAAGACCGGTGCAGCGATTCGCGCGATGCGCGAGGCAGCCGGACTGACGATCGCCGAAGTCGGTGCCGCTATCGACTTGAAGGATCCTTCGCTGATCGAGGCCATCGAAAATGGCCGCATCGCCCTGTCGTTTGAACTGATTCTGCGCCTGGCAGCGGTTTTCGGTCGTAATGACCCGGTTGGTTTCGTGATGCGCTTTACCCGCACGACCAATCCCGAGTTGTGGAAAAGTCTCGAAGAACTGGGCATCGGAAAGCTGGTGCTGCAAACCGTTCGCGAACACCAGTTCGTCAACATCTATCGCAGCAATGACGCTGCGCGTACGCTTAGCGACCAGGAATTTGCCGAAATTTTGAGCTTCACGCAGGCAGCATTCGAGATGGCAATGGCCCTGCGCACCCGATACCAGGATCGAAGCAGCAACGCTGGCAGCGATCGCGCAGAGTGAATCGGTCACGCCGCAGCGGGTATGTCTGGCCTGCCAGTCACCAGGACGGGTAGCGACGAGCGCGTACTGATGGGCAAGCGAGAACGGACCTGACCGGCAACGGCGGCAAAGATTGCCGGTAGCCCTTGCCTCGGAGGGTGGCGAGGATGTCGGGCGCTGCCTCCCTACCCCATTGTCAGTGACCCGGCTCGCGGGCGCATTTTTATACCTGCATCCGACGTATTGTACGGAAATCAGCGCACAGCCGGGAAATCTCGGGATCTTCTGGCCCAGAAATTGCTTGTCCTTCTTGCGGCACTCAGGTCGGTTTTTCCTGCTCGCGTGACCGTGCAAGTTGTAGCGCGGAGCTTAGGGTGCGCCGCAACCGCGGGCGGTCAGGGGCATGGCCGGGATGATCCACTTTTTATCAGGACAAGAATATGTTGATTGGCGGCGTATTGAGTGCAGGCACCTGGATTTCCCGGCTGGGACAACTGATCGGCAACAGCGAGACGAACACTGCGCAAACCAGCAACGGCGCCGAGGCGTACCCGCCTATCGCCCCTCCCTCCGGCGGTGGCATGCTCGACGCAGTTACCCAGGCTTTGGCAACAATCGGCGTCGGCAGCAGTTCCAGCACTTCGGGTAAGACTGCTTCGGCTTCGGCTTCGTCATCGACCGAGGATCCGGCGCAGGCTCTGGTCGTGTTCATGGATACCCTGATGGCTGCCTTGCACGCCCAAAGCGTTCGGGCCGCCACAAAAGACGCGAACAGCAGCATCGCGGGCAGTTCCAACGACCAACGCCACAATATCCAGTCGGACATGCAGAGACTGATCGAGACTCTGGCATCTTCACCAGGGAATTCGACCGGCTCCGGAGCGTCAGAGTCCTCAGCAGGCACGCTGCAACAAAGCTTCCAGAAACTCCTGAGCGCAGCCGGCGGGAGCAGCAGCAATGCAACGCTTTCCGACTTTCTGCAGGCCTTCGCCCGCAACCTGCCCGGCGCCTCATCTGTCGGGAACGTCGTCAGTACCAGGGTTTAATTAAGGTGGACGTCGCGTCAGCGACTGACGAGCCTCCCCTCGCCCGCAAGCGGAAGGAGTCGAGGACGAGATGAGATATTCAATCAGGTCTTCCGCCAGAATGACGGAATCCGGAGGGATTTCTCAGCTTATTGTTGCATGCGCTGCCGAAGTAGCAAACTGACTCGCGGCCTCATCATGCCATCTTGCCTTTTTCTGGTATTGCTGCTGTGCTCGCCAACCGTGCTCGCGCAAAAGGCACCGCCACCGTCAGCCGAACGCCAGAAGCAACTCGTGCATCTGGTCCGCCAGGATTGTGGCTCGTGCCACGGCATGACGCTGCAAGGCGGTCTTGGACCCTCGCTGAAACCACAGTCCCTGCAGAACAAACCGGTCGATTCGCTGGTAGCTACGATCTACAACGGTCGGCCAGGGACGCCGATGCCGCCTTGGCAGCGCTTCCTGAGCGAAGCAGAGGCGCGCTGGATCGTCGAACAGTTGCTGGCCGGATTTCCCGAATAACCGCTTGCCAGAAACGAATATGGGCAAGGCTCGGCGTTGCTTTCCGTGCCCGCCGGGCACCTGGCGCCGCCGTCGAGGCGCTAGCGCTCAATCAGGCCTGAGCGGAAAAGCATGGGCTGGCAGCGTGCCGGTAACCAACCGAACGATCGTAATCGCCGCCTTGCAGGGCGGAGACGAACAGTTTGTCATCCTCCCTGATGTGACGTTCGAACCAGTACTCGCAGAAGCGCAGGAAAGAATGCGCGTCCTGCCCTCCGTTGATGACTTCACCGAGAGCCTTGTGCAACAGGCGAAGCGTATCGGTATGGATCTTGGCATGGTCGGTGAAATCCAACCCTACCTCCTCGGCAATCCGTTCTTCGGTGGCAAAATGGATCGCGAAGTAATCGAGAAGTTTGCCGAACTCGTTGACCGGCATGTGACTGTGTTCAAAACAGATGGTCTTAAGGAAGTCAATGAAGTTGAAGATTTCTTCATGCTGAGCGTCGACTTCCGGTAAATCGACCAATAGCCCGTCTGGCAGCATGCCGGGAATGTACGTGGTCATCACAAGTCTCCTCTTGTTACCAATGTGTCTCTTTTATTATCCCTGCAGTATAGAAGGTCTACCTGCAGAATTCCAGAGAAAGCGGATTTAAGGCAGGGCAATCGCATGAATC
>NZ_JDST02000107.1:0-78727 GCF_000584975.1 Candidatus Accumulibacter cognatus
GTGACCGCGCACGGTATACCACGCCTACAGCGTTTGACCGTGCCGCTGGCAGGCTGGGGTGAGGTGCCGCGATCCATGGACGACTCCAACATGGAGATCAACCTCCGCGTCTCGCTGTTGGTCGGTGGACAAAGAACGGTGGAACGTACTTTTTCCAGCAGTCAACGAGAAAGTATTTCCATCCCTTTGAACACCAATGCCTCTCTGCAAATTGCAGGCTCGGTCACCGTTGAGCGCGACGACCCCATACTCAACAACACCAACTCCTGGGACGTCGATTACACATGGCGGGTTGCGGTGGATGAACGTGGCGCGATAAGACTTTATGCCCCAACGCACGGATTGACGGGTGGCGCCGGGGATGCGCCCTGGTCTCTCAGCGTCACGCCGGTTCAGGGGGAAAGCAGCGTTGGACTGGCTCTGACGCTTGGCTCGACCGAGTCGACGAGCGTGGGCAATGAGATCCCGGTGGAATTTGGCGGCAGCTTTGAGCCGTTCGGTATCGGTGTAGACGCCAGCGCTGGATACTCCCGCTCATGGGGAACGTCTACCGGTTCGACCCTGACCGCCGGACGCGGATTCGTCGTTGACATCGAAACGCCCGCACCCCCGCCGGAGATCAGCTTCGGACCGATCACCGTGATACGACACCACGCTTACTATTTCAACACCGGTCAGGCGACACCAGGGACGAATCCCTCGACACGAGAAGAAGAAAGCATACGTTTGACCACTTTTCTCATGAATCTTGATCCATATGGCGAAGGGGGAAGCGATCTCTCCGGTTTCGTTGACGGCTATGCAAGTCCCCTTGGCAACTTCGAGCGCAACCGGGAGTTGGCGCGCGCGCGCGCTCATTACATCCTCAGTAGAATCAGGGACATATTGCCGCGCGCCAACTTCTTGCCGCGCGTCTATGGCGAAGAAATTTGGCGCGAGGAAGGTGTTCCGGACGTTGATAATAGCGAAAGACACCGGGTGGTCATCCTGGAGATACGGCAGAGTTCACCAGCGGAATAGACGGGATATTCCTGAAGCATGATTCGCGACCTGAGTCTGACACTGCGATCTCTGCTGGACGATCCAGCCCTGGCAAGTGCTTACCCGGAGCTTGCCGCGGCGCAGGTCGTTTTTGACCGGCCGGCGGAGTCCTTCAACCCGGCGCAGACGACGCTCAACCTGTTCTTGTACGACATCCGCGAAAATCTCGAACTGCGCAGCAGCGAGCCGCTGCTCGAACGCCACAGCGGTCAGGCGATCATCCATCCGCCGCCATTGCGGGTCGCCTGTGCGTATCTGGTCACCGCCTGGCCGGTCGGCGGCACCGAGCTACCATTGCAGGAGCATCGTCTGCTGAGCCAGACGCTGCAGGTGCTCGCCCGCTATCCGACGATTCCCGCCGCTTTCCTGCAAGGCCAGCTGCTGGGACAGCAGCCGCCGTTGCCGATGCTTGCCGCGCAAGCCGACGGCCTGAAGGATCCCGCCGATTTCTGGACGGCCATCGGCAACAAGCTGCGTCCGTCAATCACCCTCACGGCAACGCTGGCCATGGAGAGGTTTGCAACGATTACGGAACCGCTCGCGATCACCGGGCAGGTTGATCTCGGGGAACGCATGAACGCTACAGGCGAAGACCTGAAGCCGGCTACCCGGCAAGTCCTCCTGCGCGTCGCCGGGAGGGTTACCGATGCCAGAGGTCTTCCTGTAGCGCACGCCCGGGTGACGCTGCTCCGGACGGGTATCGAGACGGTGACCGACGCGGCAGGCCGCTATTCACTGACGGTACCGGAGGCGGGCACCCATGACTTGCGGGTACAGGCGGGCGCAACCCAGATCACGACCAGCATCACTGTTCCAGTCACCGCTGGACACCACTACGACGTGCAACTTTAGGCTATCCAAACCGCTAACGGTCATGACTTTTCCAGGCCCCCCCGATCATGAATGTCATGACCGTTTCCCTCTCCCCCGACCCCTCCCCCCAAGTGGGGAGGGGAGATTCGTGAGTCGCATACGCGACTTTCACATTAAGGAGTAAGGCGTATGTCACAATACCTGTCACCCGGTGTCTATGTTGAAGAAGTCCCGTCGGCGATCAAGGCCATCGCTGGCGTCAGTACCAGCACGGCCGGTTTCGTCGGCGTCGTACCGGACAAGATCCACCTCCTTGCCAAAGACCCGGCAGCGGCACCCGGAACGACCAAGTTCGTGGACTTCAGCCTCCCAACACCTGCCGGCACTCCCAGGCTGATCACCAGCTGGACGCAATTCACCAAGGCCTTTGGCGACCTGATCGGCAGCGAGGCGGTGGCAGCCACCATGGACCCCGGTCCGGTGATCGACACCGGTCATCGTAACCTCGCCCATGCGGTCTATGGCTTCTTCAACAACGGTGGTAGCCGCTGTTACGTGGTACGGGTTCTCTCGGCGACCGACTTCGACGATGCCCTCAGGGCCTTCGCGGCGATCGACGAAATCGCTCTGGTCGCCGCGCCCGGCATGACCGACGAGGCCAGCCGTGACAAGCTGGTGACGCACTGCCTGCGCACATCCGATCGCTTTGCGATTCTCGACGGACCGGAGAGCGTCAGCGATTTGACGACGCTGACCCGGATTCCCGCTGACGCCAATCCCGGCGTGATGCCCAAAAATACCGATTACGCAGCCTGGTATTTCCCGTGGATCAAGGTGTTCGATCCCGCTGCCAGACTGCAGGGCAGTGATGGCGTGATCGGTGTGCCCCCCAGCGGTCACCTGGCGGGCATTTACGCACGCGTCGACAACCAGCGGGGCGTGCACAAAGCCCCGGCCAACGAAGTCATCCTCGGCGCGCTCAATGTCACGCAACCCCTGAGCAAGGCGGAGCAGGACGGTTTGAACCCGCAAGGGGTCAATTGCATCCGCGTGCTCAACGACAACATCATTGCCTGGGGAGCGCGCACCGTCGGCGGCGACGCCAACGCCGATCTGAAGTACATCAACGTGCGCCGCACCTTGTTGTTCCTGCGCGAATCGATCGATGAAGGTCTGCAATGGGCGGTGTTCGAACCCAACAATCCCGCGCTGTGGCAGAAAATCAATCGCAACGTCACGGCCTTTCTCACCAACGTCTGGCGTTCGGGGGCACTGTTCGGCACCACCGCGCAGGAGGCCTTCTATGTCAAGTGCGATGCGGAAACCAACCCGCCAGAGTTGCGCGAATTGGGTCAGGTAGTCACCGAGATCGGAGTATCGATCGTGCGGCCGGCGGAGTTCGTCATCTTCCGCATCAGTCAGTTCGTTGCACCCGGCAAGTAGGCGACGCGGATGGCCGCCACCTACCAGGCTCCCGGCGTCTACCGCGAGGACGTCTTTCTCCAGCCAGCGAGCGGCCTGCCGACCGGCATCGCCGGTTTCGTCGGCCTGGCGGCGGCCACCGCAGCGGCTGTGCCCGCTCCGATTCTGTTGCATCGCCAGGAAGAACTCGTCGGCACCCTGCCGTCCCCGCCACATGGCTACCTCGGAGCGGCCATCACGGGTTTCTTTGCCAACGGTGGTCGCCGGTGTTATGTGGCACTTGCCAATCCCGCCGCTGGCGACCGGCTGGCCGCCCTGAAAACGGCTCTGGCGAAGCTGGGAGCGCTCATCGACGTCGACCTGGTGGCGATGCCGGACGCTGTACTCCTGCCCGACCCTTCCGCCACCAACGAGGTGCAACACGCCCTGTTGAACCACTGCGCCGAGCACGGCGATCGCCTGGCAATTCTCGATACGGCACCGAACAGTTCGGTAGACAGTGTGCTCGATCAGCGCCGACGCATCACGCAAGGATTGACGGAACCACTGAACGGAGCTCTGTATTATCCCTGGCTGCAAACTGGCCAGGATCAATGGGTCCCGCCTTGCGGGCATGTGGCCGGGATCTTTGCGCGTACCGATGCCCGCGTCGGCGTGTTCAAGGCGCCGGCCAACGAGGAAGTACGCGATGCCCTGGATCTGGAAGTGGCGATCGACAAGCCGTTGCAGGATCGACTCAACCCGGAAGGCGTGAATTGCCTGCGTGTGTTTCCGGGGCGCGGCATCCGCGTCTGGGGCGCGCGCACGCTGAATCGCGATCCCGCCTGGCGCCACATCAACGTCCGACGGCTGTGCCTGACTGTCGGCCGCTGGGTCGACCGGAACATGACCTGGGCGGCTTTCGAGCCTAACGATCCGCGTTTATGGGTACGGATTCAGCGCGAGCTGCATCCGTACCTGACCGGCTTGTGGCGAGCCGGGGCTTTGCAGGGGCAAACGTCGGCCGAAGGGTTTTACGTCAGGTGCGATGCCGATACCAATCCGCCGGAGACCCGCGAGGTCGGGCAGGTGGTGACCGAAATCGGTCTGGCCGCCACAGCACCTGCCGAGTTCATCGTGGTACGCATCATCCACCGGGCGGGGACGACGGACTCCGTCTAACGGTCATGACTTTTCCAGGCACCCCCGATCATGAAAGTCATGACCGCTTCCCTCTCCCCCGACCCCTCCCCCGCGAGGAGGGAGGGGAGATTCGTGAGTCGCATACGCGACTTTCACACTAACCTGCCCGGTCAAATGAGAATCTGTTTTCCCTTTCACCCAACCCAAGCGAAGGAGCTTCCATGCCTACCGGAACACGTACCGATCCCTATCGGGGCTTCAATTTCATGGTCGAAATCGATGGCATCACGCAAGCTGGTTTTCAGGAGTGTGGCGGCCTGGATGTCAGCACCGATCCGGTCGACTATCGCGAAGGGACCGACCCCAATCATGTCCGCAAACTGACCGGCTTGAACAAATACGTCCCCGTCACTCTCAAGCGTGGCATTACCGATTCGGACGAATTGTGGAAATGGCGCCAGACGGTCATCGATGGCAAAGCCGAGCGGCGGAACGGTTCGATCATTCTGCTGGACGAAACCGGCGCGGAAAAGCTGCGCTGGAATTTCGTCGGCGCCTGGCCTTCCAAATGGACTGGTCCGACATTCAACTCGACCAACAATGCCGTCGCCATCGAGGCTCTGGAAATTACGCACGAGGAGCTGAAGAAGGCCTAGCAGCCCGACCTGGAGTCTGATGTGATCATTCATGATTTTCTACGAGACAGGAAAGATGATGCTGCAGACCGAGTTCCCATTCACCCTGCCGATGGGCTATATCGACAGCGAAGGCAACCTGCACAAGGAAGGTGTGATGCGTCTGGCCACAGCTTTTGATGAAATCGCACCGCTGAAGGATCCACGGGTGCACAACAACCCGGCGTACCTGCTGATCATCCTGTTGGCGCGCGTCATCACTCGCCTGGGCACTCTCGAGCAGATCAATCCCAAGATCGTCGAGGGTTTTTTCGCCGCCGATCTGGGATACTTGCAGAATCTTTATCGTCGCCTGAACGATAGTGGCAGCAACCGGTTGCATACCCAGTGCCCGTACTGTGAGAAGGAATTTGAAGTGGAGTTGAGCGAGCAGGGGGAGTCTGGCGCTACCCCGTAGAGCGGCTCTATGAAGAGGTAGCGTACATCGGATTTCATTTTCACTGGCCGCAACACGAGATCATGGATCTCGACCACCTGGAACGGCGCCGTTGGGTGTCAGAGATCGCCAGGATCAATCGACGCCTGAACGAGCAGTCCGAGAGCGGGTAACGAGGAGCAAGCGATATGCCTGAACCGGGTTTGAACGCCGCCTTCAGTCTGGCAACCAACTTGTCGGGGGTGCGTGTCGACCCCTACCAGGCCTTCAATTTCCTGGTGGAGATCGAAGGGATCCTGGCCGGCGGCTTTTCGGAATGCAGTGGGCTGCAAGTGGAAAGCGAAACCTTCGAGTATCGCGAAGGCGGCGTCAATGAGTACATGCATCGTTTTGCCGGACCAACGAGGTCTCCACCACTGCTGCTCAAACACGGCCTGACGCAAATCGATGGACTCTGGGGCTGGCATCAGGATGTCGTACAGGGCAGGATCAATCGCCGGAACGGCACCATCTACCTGCTGAACAAACAGCGCATCCCGGTCATCTGGTGGGATTTCAAGGAGGCCTTCCCCTTCCGCTGGAACGGGCCCTCGCTGGTAGCCAATTCGGGCGGGGTCGCCATTGAAAGCGTGGAACTTGCCCACCGTGGGCTCAGCCGGCCGAGACTGGCAAACGTCGTGGCCGGCGTAGTCGCTGAGCACATCAGTGGCGGTTCGCTGACGTTTTCCGAAGGGCCGTTCTGATGGATGCGCGCCCGCGGCCGATGCGAGCACTGGATGGCTGGCTGAACGCCACGACCGCCCGTAGCAGCGAGGAACCCGGAATGATTGACGTGCGCTGGCCGCAGCAGCATTACGCCCGTACGGCCGTGTGGGCTGGCCAGCGCTTTCCGTTGCTGCAGCGACTGCTGGCCCGTGCCGGTGCTGGCGAGATACAAGCGGGAGATGGCCACGCCGGCTTGGTTTACCGGAAAGCCCGTGCTTTCCCGGTGACCCTGGCGAATAACGGAGCCGATTTGCCGGGAACCGCGGCAACCTGGTTTGACACCCGCTGGCAGGCAAACCCGAATTCCAGCGGCAAGATTGACCTTGCCCCTTATTACCCAGCAGCGAGCACGGAATACGCCGGCCCGCCGCCTGACCACCTGGCACTGCGCACGACTCGACCGCCTGGGGTAATCCGTGTGCAGCAGTCAAGGCAGCAGGCGAGTCGTACCGCCGGTGAGCTCGGACAAACGCTGTCCCAAACGCTGTCCTTTTTGAAACCCCTGCTCTCCCGCCATGACTCTGGCCAGAGGGCCGAGACTCGATCTGGTCTTTTCCGCGTGCTCGCCGCTTCCTCCGCCCCAAGACCGGCCACTGTGCGCAAAGACCACGATCTGACTGCGAGCGCCACGCCTGGCGACTCGCCTGCCAGCAGGCCGGCGGGGGAAGCGGCAAACCATGGACAGATTGGCAGCCGGCGCTCTGTCGTCACCAAAGCCGCGAGCGCAGCACCCGAATTGGCGGTGCAGTCGACCATCGCAGGGCGTATCGACCGACCTGCGGCGACAAGATGGACGGCAGAATCATCGCCGCCAACGGTGGCAAACCTGCGGGTCAGGCGAAAAGCGCTTCCCACGGCGCCCGTGTTCCCGACTCGGCACGGAACACCGCTCAGCGCGAATGGGCCCGTCTACCCGACCCCAGCGTTTCCCTCCGAGGCAGCAGCATCGAATCGACCGGCCATTCACGACGCCCGTGTGGCGGCGAAACTCCCGCTGGCCGCCGCACGGAAAACGATCGCGCATGCGGCGGCGGCGGCCACACGGCCTGGCCGGGCCGACGATGGCGAGGCCACCCTCTGCAGGCGGGCTACAGGCATCCCGATCCGGCAAGCGGGCGACAGCCGGCTCCCGGTTTCGATCCCACCCGCAACGCCCGGTGCAGTCCGTAACCCGGAGCCGATCGACGGCCATCGGTTGGACCAGGCGACCGCACTACCCGCAAGGCTCGCTGCTCCTGTTGGCCCGCCAGCGGCGGCCAGCGCGCGCCCGGCAATCGACCGCACTTCTGCGGACAGGGGCGAACCAGTACACACCCCATTCGTCCTGGACTTCTCTGCCACGACCAACGCCGCCCTGCATGACCTTTCGCTGCCTGATTACCCGACTCCGGCGTTTCCCGCGGAGGAAGCGGCAGAGGATCGACGGGCCATTCCCGACGCCCGGGTGGCGGCGAAACTCCCGCTGGCCGCCGCACGGCAAACGATCGCGCACGCGGCGGCATCGGCCACACGGCCTGACCGGGCCGACGATGGCGGGAGCATTCTCTTCAGGCGGGTCGCCGGCATCTCGACCCGGCAAGCGGGCGACAGCCGGCCCCCGCATGCGGTCCCACCCGCGACGCCCGGCGCAATCCGTAACCCGGCGCCGATCGACGACCATCGAACGGTCGATCCACCGCTTGCAGGCCATGCCTTGATGGCAAGCAGCGCCGCCGAGGGTCGCGACAGCCTGCCCTTTGCCTACCCGACCGCGGCTCGGCACGCGGCTGAAATCAATGAAGCGACACCTGGCACGGCGGTCACGTCGGCACTGCCGGTGATCCAGGAGAAAGCCACTGCGACAGCCACTGACCCGGGTTCAGGAATGGTCTGGCGCCAACGCATCGCCGCCTCGCCCTCTCCCGGAGCCGGAAGCGCGGGAATCCTCGAAAGGACGAAAACGCCGGCTGTCGCCGCCCGTCCGTCAAACAGCGACACCTCTTCGGCACCTACTGACAGCCAGCCCAGCCTTTCCACGCCCACGAGCGATGTCCCTTTGCCAGGAGCCACTCTGGACTGGGAGCCACTGATCGCCCAGCTCAGCCGTCGTATCCACCGCCAACTGACCATTGAACGCGAACGTCGAGGAGTCAAGGGATGGAACTGAGCAAGCTGACGATCACGCCCCTCGACAAAAGCGGCCAATCGATAACGAACAAGAGGTTCGCGGTGCTTTTCAACCCGAATACCTACTCGATCAGCAAGTCAGTCACCTGGAATTCCCTCAGTGCAACCGGCCCGACGGGTGCCCGGACCAACCGCATGGTGAATGCGCCGACCCTGTTCTTTGCTGGCGGTGGCAGCCGATTGTTGAATCTGGAGCTGTTCTACGACGTGACCGAACCGGTCAACGACCTCGTCAGCGGCGACGTGCGCAAGGAGACCAACAAGGTGGTCGAACTGACACGCATCCAGAAGGAGCTGCAGCGCCCACCGGCGGTCGAAATCAGCTGGGGTGCCGCACCGCCGGCCCACTCCGATTTTCCCTTTACCGGCGTGCTCAGCAACCTCGTCCAGCGCTTCACGTTTTTCAGCAGCGACGGCAAACCCTTGCGGGCCACCCTGATGGTCACGGTCACCGAGTTCCTCGACCCGGCGCTGGACCAGCGCCAGACCGACCCGGAGTTCACCACTCGTCGGCTCAAGCGCGGCGACACCCTGAGTGCTATCGCTGCCGAAACCTATCGTGACCCGGCGCAGTGGCGACTGATCGCCGAGGCCAACAACCTGGACGATCCGCGCCATCTGGACGTCGGTCGAACGCTGACGATTCCCAGGCGCGGCTGAGGAAGAGCAACGATGCCCCTCGCCAATCCACGCAGCCCGCTGGTCGCCGATTTCGAGATCACCGTCAACGGATCTCCCCTGTCCAATACTGTCGCAACGCAGGTCATCGCTGTCGAGGTCGACGACAGCGTCGAGCTGCCGAGCATGTTCGCCATTGAACTGGCCGGTTCGGAGCACGACGATCAGCTCCTGGCCTGGATCGACGACCGGAATCTGTTTGCCGTTGGCCAGGTGGCCGAAGTCAGGCTGGGCTATGTGGACGATCTGGCCAGCCTGATCAAGGGCGAGATTACCGCACTGGAACTCGAATTCGTGGCCGACCGCCTGCCTCATCTGACGGTGCGTGGTTATGACCGCCGCCACCGCCTGCAACGGGGTCGCAAGGTGCGCACCTTCGTGCAGCAGAAAGACAGCGATATCGCCGCGCAAATCGCCGGCGAAGCTGGGCTGATTGCGCAGACCAGCGACAGCCGTGTCGTCCATGACTACGTGCTTCAGGCCGGCCAGAGCGATCTGGCGTTTCTTCAGGAGCGCGCTCGCCGGATCGAATACGAAGTCAGCGTCGATGACAAGACGCTGTTTTTCCGGCCGGTAGCCAACGCGGCGAGTGAAATCATGACCCTGACGCTGAACGACGACCTGCTGGAGTTCTACCCGCGGCTTTCTGCGGCGGGCCAGGTCAGCGAAGTCGAGGTACGCGGCTGGAACATCAAGGACAAGCAGGAGATCATCGGCCAAGCCAGGGTCGGGGCAGAAGTCTCGACGATGGGCGGCCGGCAGACTGGCGCGGCTCTCGCGAACAGCGCCTTCGGCGCTGCCGTCGCATTGATCAGCCGGCAGCCGGTGGCTACCCAGGCCGAAGCCGATCAACTGGCCAAGGCCCGCTTCAATCGCGACGTACTGGAACTGATCGAGGGTGAAGGAGCGTGCCGGGGACGCACTGACTTGCGGGCCGGCGCAGTCATCAGGATCGACGGGCTCGGTCAACGTTTCAGCGGCCCGTACTATGTCGTCTCGGCGAACCATGGCTATACGCCCCACCAGGGTTATCTGACCCGTTTCACCGTCAGGAGGAACGCGACGTGAGCTTCTTCAACCTGCTTGTCGAGCATGGCGACGCCACCCGCATCGCCGGCGTGGTGTTTGGCGTGGTGACCAATAATCAGGATCCCGACGGGCTCGGACGGGTCAAGCTCAGGTTCCCCTGGCTGAGCGACGCCGACGAGAGCGCCTGGGCGAGGATCGCCACGCCGATGGCCGGCAGCGGGCGCGGTTGGTACTTCCTGCCGGAAGTGGACGATGAGGTGCTGGTCGCCTTCGAACAGGGCGACCTGCGTTTTCCCTATGTACTCGGCGGCCTGTGGAACGGCAAGGACAAACCCCCGGCCGACAACGCCGACGGCCAGAATGCCTTGCGCCTGATCCGATCGCGCAGCGGCCATCTGGTTCGCCTCAACGACGAGGACGGCAAGGAAAAGATCGAAATCATCGACAAGAGTGAAAGGAACAGCATCGTTTTCGACACCGCGACCAACACGATCACCATTACCAGCGACAAGGACATCAGCTTGTTGGCGCCACAGGGAACGATCAAGCTCGATGCCCGGAAGGTGGAAATCAAGTCCTCCGCCGATACCAGCCTCGAGGCTGGGGTGGGAATCGACGTGACCGCCAGCGCAACGCTGAACATCCAGGGTGCAACCGTCAATATCAACTGAATCATGGGCCAGCCTGCCGCCAAACAGGGCGACCGGATCGTCGCCACCGACACGCATATCGTCATCGTCCCGGGTACACCACCGGTGCCGACGCCCTTGCCGCACCCTTTTACCGGCATCATCAACGGCAATCTGAGCAGCGACGTCAACATCCAGGGGAGGCCGGCGGCGACCGTGGACAGCACGGCCGACAACACGCCTCCCCATCTGCCGACGCCGCCCGGAACCGCTTTTCAGAAACCTCCGGGCAATCGGGCAAGCATCCGGATCGGCAGCCCGACAGTGAAAATCAACGGCAAGATGGCCGCGCGCAACGGTGACCCCGCGACCACCTGCAACGATCCCGCGGACCTGCCGGCTGGCCAGGTCATCGCCGTGGGTACGGTATTCATCGGTTAGGAAGGCCCATGTCGAAACCATTTCTTGGCGTTGGTTGGGGATTCCCCCTCACACTCGATGAACTTGGCTTCTTCAACCACGCCGAGTACGAGGAGAGCGTGCGTCAGTCGATCTGGATCATCCTTGGCACGGCCAAGGGTGAACGCGTGATGCGTCCGGATTTCGGCTGCGGCATTTACGACCTGGTTTTCGAGATCAATAGCGCCTCTACCGCCGGCAGGGTGACGCAGGCCATCCGCCAGGCCCTGCTGCTGTTCGAGCCGCGTATCGATGTGCTCGACATCCAGGTGCAGGCGGCCGAAGGTGGCGAGGTGCTGCTGATCAGCATCGACTATGAGGTACGCGCCACCAATAACGCCTTCAACCTGGTCTATCCGTTCTATCTGGACAGGAGCACGAGCGGATGATCAAAACGGCTCCGCCCATCGATCCGCGTACAGCTGCCGCGATTTCCGGACAGCTGCGCGAGTTGCTGGCTATTTATGCACCTGACTGGCACGAGCAATATACCGATCCCGAGACCGGACAGATCCGAAGTGATCCTCTGGGGACGGCGCTGATTGGCATCTTCAGTCGCTTTGCCGAAATCATCCTGCAACGGCTCAACCAGGTTCCGGACAAGAACCTCCTCGCCTTTCTCGACCTGCTCGGCGAGGCATGCTTGCCACCGCAACCCGCCCGGGTTCCGCTCACCTTCTCGCTGGCGCCCGGCAGCACCACCGAGGCGATTGTGCCGAGCGGGACCCAGGTCGCCTCGCCACCGGCCGAAGGCGAGAACGAGCCGGTGTTGTTCGAGACCACAGGTGAACTGGTGGTTGGCGCAGCGCAGCTTTCCTGCCTGTTTGTCCGCGAACCGGAAGTCGATCGCTATGCCGACCACAGCTCTTGGCTGAACACACCAGCGGCAATCGCCATTCCGGTCTTCGCGGGCAACCGGGCGCTCGAGCATGTCCTCTATCTCGGCGACGACGCGTTGTTCGGACGATCCGATCTGCAGGAATTGCGCCTGACCTTCGAACTGACGAGCGAGAACCCGGCTCCCGATCCCCGTACCGTGCAATGGGAAATCTGGGACGGCAAGGAGGGCTGCCCGCTCGCACCCGTCGATCAGACCGAAGCGCTGACGCGCAACGGCGATGTCGTGCTGACTGCCGGCCTGCACGCCTTTCCGATCGCCGAGCAGCGTCTCGCCAACCAGACCAGCCGCTGGCTGCGATGCCGTCTGCTGACGCCGATCACGCCTGCTGACGCTTTTCAGGCCGGGAGGGTGCGCGCCAGCCACTTGCCTGAGATCGCGTCTCTCAGCGCACAAGTCACTCTCGGAGCGACCGGCCTGGCCGCCGACGTAGCCTTCGCCAACCAGCTTCCGGTCGACCTGGGCAAGGATTTCTTTCCTTTCGGCGACAAGCCCCGCTTCGGCGATACGCTGTATCTGGCGCGTGCTCGGGCCTTTGCTGAAGCGGGCAGTACGATCACCCTGCGCATCGAGCTGACCAATCCCAGGGAGGCCAAAAAGCCACCCATTCCAGCGACCCGCGCGTCGGAAGATCTCGAGCTTGCCTGGGACTACTGGGACGGCCAGGCGTGGGTACCGCCAGACGATATGGTCGATACCACCGCGAACCTGACCCAGTCCGGGACGATCACCTGCAAACTGGGCAAGCCGCCGCAGCGGACAACCCTCAATGGCCTCGAGAAATACTGGCTGCGTGTACGCCTCGATGCCGGCGATTATGGCCAGGAAGCCCGTTACGAGCCGGTCGATCCGGAACATCCGGAACGGGGTTATCGCTTCATCCCGGCTACCTTTTCCCCCCCTTCGATCCGGCGACTCAGCATCGACTACCTGCTGGCCCGAACAACGCCGCTCGAAGCAGTGCTGACGTACAACGATTTTGCCTACACTGCCGTCCCCAGCACCCCGTTCCAGCCGTTTCAGGCCACCTTCGAACCGCGGCCAACGGTCTATCTGGGTTTCACCCTGCCCGCGGCGCGTCGAGACTTTCCCAATCGCAAGCTCAGCCTGTACCTCGCCAGTGCCGAGTTGAAGTACGGCGAGGCCAGCGCCCCTTCCCCGGCAGCGCACTCGGCCGATCCCTTGCGGCTTGCCTGGGCGTACTGGAACGGGATGCAGTGGAGCGATCTGAAGGTTCAGGATGGCTCGGAAAACTTCACCCGCTCGGGTCTGCTCGAATGGCTGGCGCCCAGCGATTTTTCCAGCCGTGCCGAGTTTGCCCGGCAGGCGTACTGGTTACGCGCCCGCTGGGAAAGCGGCGACTACCCGCTGGCACCGCATCTGAGCCGCGTGCTCTTCAACACGACGATGGCCTTGCAGGCCGTCACCGTGCGCAACGAAATCCTCGGTTCGAGCGATGGCAGCGAAAACCAGCGTTTTCGTACGATCCGCACGCCCCTGCTGGCTGACGAACGCCTCGAAGTGCGTGAACGCGAACTGCCGGCCAACGCCGAACAGACGCTGATCCAGCAAGCCAGCGGCGACGCTGCGATCACGATCACTGAAGGAGCGGGCGGCCGGCCGCCCGAGATCTGGGTACGCTGGCGGCCGGTAGCCGACTTTTATGGATCGGGTCCGCGCGACCGGCACTACGTTCTTGACGCCCTGAGCGGCGAAATTCGCTTCGGCAATGGCCGCAACGGCCTCATCCCGCCGGCCGGTACCGGCAATGTCCGCCTGGCCCACTACCGGACCGGCGGCGGCGTCGTCGGCAACCGGCCGGCGAATGCCATTGTGCAGTTGAAGACCACCGTCCCGTATGTGAACCAGGTGAGCAACCTGGAACCGGCGCTGGGTGGTGCCGAAGCGGAAACGCTGGATTCGCTGCGGCAACGCGCGCCGCGCGCCCTGTGTCATCGGCAGCGCGCGGTCAGCATCGAGGATTACCAGGACCTGGCGGTGCTGGCCTCGCCGGCAGTGGCGCGCGCCCGCTGCGTCCCGCTCCACGATCTGGCCCGCGACCCCGCTGCCCTGCGCTCCTGGCCGGGTACCGTCAGCCTGATCGTCGTGCCTCGCACGCGCGATGCCAAGCCCCTGCCGAGCCTGACACTCCTCGACGAGGTCAGGCACTACCTCGATCAACGCCGCATTCCAACAGCCGATCTGGTCGTCGTCGGACCCGAGTACGTGCGCGTCGACGTCTCCGTCGAACTGGCGCTGCTTTCCCTTGAGGGCGCCAGCGCGGTGGAAAGCGAGGTGGCGCAGACGCTGGCCCGCTTCCTGCACCCCTTGACCGGCGGGCTCGATCGCAAGGGCTGGGATTTCGGCCGCAAGCCGCATCGTTCGGACCTCTACGCGCTGCTCGAAGCAGTACCGGGGGTCGACCATCTGCGCAGCCTGCAAGTCACCGAGAGCGAGGAACGTCCGGGTGCGCTGGCAAGCGGCCGTTTCCTGGTTTACTCCGGCATCCATGACATTCGTTTGACCTTCGCGGAAACCTGATCGCCATGCCGCTGACCCTCCCCGATCTCGACGATCGCCGCTATGCCGACCTGGTCGAGGAAGCGCGCACGCTGATCCCCGGCTACGCGCCGGAATGGACCAATCACAATCCGTCCGACCCCGGCATCACCCTGATCGAGCTGTTCGCCTGGTTGTCCGAGATGCTGATTTACCGGCTGAACCGGGTGAGTGACGACAACCTCCGTACTTTTCTGAAGCTGCTCAACGGCAAGGACTGGACGCCTTCGGGGATGACCCCGGAAGCCCTGGCGGCCGATATCCGCGCCAGCGTCCAGGCGCTCAGGCGCCAGGACCGGGCGGTCTCCTGCGATGACTTCGAAGCGCTGGCGCTCGCGGCCGATGCACGCGTCGCCCGCGTCCGCTGCCTGCCGCGGCGCAACGCGCTGATCGACTTCGAAGCCGAGCAGCCGGGCCATGTCAGCCTAATCGTCGTGCCCCGGCACGACGGCGACCTGAGTTCGGTGATCGAGGCGGTGGCAGCCTACCTCGAGCCACGCCGGCTGCTGACGACCTTTGTCCATGTCCTCGGCCCACAATCCGTGCCGGTGGATATCGAGGCAACGATGGTTCCGCTACCCGATGCCGAGCCCGGCGGGCTGTTGCCGCGCGCCGCCACCGCCCTGCGTGCTTTTCTCGATCCGCTGCGCGGCGGGGAGCAACAGACCGGCTGGCCTTTCGGGCGCAATGTCTTCGTCTCCGAAATCTACCAGCTGCTCGATCAATTGCCGGGAGTCGATTATGTGACCGAGGTCATGCTGGCCAGCAACGATTCCGCGCGCCTGATCCACGACGCGCAAGGCAAGCAGATCGGTCTGACAGTCAAGCCCCACGAACTGGTCAGCACACGGACGCTGACCGCGATGGCCGTGACGATCCAGGAGAAGGGATGATGACGATCGACGCCAGGCGGACCAGCAGCTATCTCGAGTATCTGCCGGCCATCTTCTCCGAAGACCCGTTGCTGGGTCGCTTTCTGCTCGCCTTCGAGCAGGTCCTGACGGGTCTCGACGGCAGCGAAAACGAACCTCGCCGGGGGCTGGAACAGATCATCGCCGCCATCCCGCAGCTCTTCGATCCACTGACGACGCCGCGCGAGTTTCTCGACTGGCTGGCCGGCTGGGTGGCGCTGGGACTGCGTGCCGACTGGCGCGAAGAGCAGAAAAGGGAGTTCCTCGCCAGAATCGTTCCGCTGTATCGGCGCCGTGGCACGAAGCAGAATCTGATCGAGCTGCTGAAGATCTATACGGGCCTGGACCCGGAAATCTCGGAAGGCGGGAACACCGTCTTCCAGATCGGCGACCATTCGACCGTCGGCGTCGATACCCAGCTCAACGGGAATGCGCCGCACTACTTCCGGGTGCATGTGACGATCCCCAATCCCGATCCGGCCACCCTGCAGCGCCAGAACCAGATCATCCGGGCCATGATCGACCTCGAGAAGCCGGCCCACACCGCCTATGACTACCATCCCGCGCACACCACGATGCAGATCGGCGTGCACTCCCAGATCGGCGTCGACACGCTGCTCGGCGATCTCGCCCATTAACCCGAGAGGCAAGGACCACCATGGCTGATATCAAGCGTTTGCACTATTTCAATCACCAGTTCCTGGTCGAGTCGGATTTCACCGACGAACAGCAATACCATCTGGCGATGCGCCGCCGGCACAACGCGGCGCTGCACGACTACGGCGTCGCCGACGGCCTGGCGGTCAGCAGGAGCGGCGACCGGGAGATCACCATCCAGCCCGGAATGGCCATCGATCGCGGCGGACGCGAGCTGGTATTGCTCGACAGCCGCATCGTCAGCCTGAGCGACTCGGCGGCTTTCCCTGCCGGGGCGACGGTCCATGTCACGATCGCCTACCACGAAGAGGGAAGCGATCCCAGTACCGCCACCGGCGTCACGGGCGACACCCGTACCATGGAAAGGCCGCAGGTCCTGGCGTCCACCACGGCGCCGGCGGGTGATGGGAGCGTGATCCGCCTGGCGCACTTCACGCTGACCGCTGGCGGCAACCTTCCCGGCAATCTCGGCGATGTATTCCCTGACGGGCGGCAAATCGCCGGCGCGGCACTGGCGCCGGCTGCGGTGACGACCGACAAGCTCGCGGACGGTGCCGTCGAGGAGAGCAAGCTGAGTGCCGGCGCTCGCGGCAAGCTGGTCACCCACGGCGATGCTCACGACCACTCCGGCGGCGATGGCGCGCAGATCCGGCACAGCTCGCTGAGTCTCGATGGCGGCAGCAATCCGCACGGGACGACGGCGGCGGATGTCGGTGCGCTGGCGAGCACGGGTGGAACGATAGTCGGCAACTTGCAGCTGCATGCTGGCAATGTCGGTCTGGGAACCATGCCGCAGCCGCTGAGCAGACTCTCGCTGAGGTCCGATGACGGCCCGGCAGGAATTGCTTTTGCGACCCTCGCGACAACGTCCAGCGATGGCAGCGGCAACGTCACCGCTGTCGATGTCAGTGCGGCGGGCAGCGGTAGTGGCGGGAAACATGGAATCACCAGCAGGGTGAGCGGCACGGGCGAAAAGCACGCCGGCTACTTCAGCGCGACGAGCGGAGCCGGCTCGGACTTCACCCAGGCGCTGCATGCCGATGCCAGCAGCGAAGGTTCTGGCGTGGTGATGGGTCTATGGACGGGCCTGTCCGGCTCGGGAAGCGGGTTGAAGATCGGGGTCGTCAGTGAGGTGAGTGGAGCTGGCGACAAGTTCGCTGGGCAGTTCAATGCATCCAGTCCAGCCGGCTCACCAGCCTCCACCAATGCACTTAGCGCTGGCGCGGGCAGCGATGGAACGGGTAACGTTCGAGCTCTTTCGGTAAACTCAGGAGGCTCCGGAGCGGGGCAAAAGGAGGGTATGGTCTGTACCGTCGATGGGTCAGGGCACAAGTATGGCGGGCAGTTTTATTCCTATAACCGCAATGCTGGTACGGCCGACGTCACGGAAGGACTTCGGGCGATTGCCAGCAGCGCTGGGACCGGCGACACGACTGCGTTCAGAACAAGCGCCGGCGGGCCTGGAACAGGGCCCAAGAATGGCCTCGTTGCCCACGCCGAGGGTGCCGGCCGAAAGACCGCTGGCGTGTTCCGCGCAATTGGCGGCGGTTCCGCCGACGGTACCTATGGCGTCTGGGCCGAGGTGCTGAACGACGGGAGCGGGGAGCCGATCGCGATCGTCGCCAGTTCCGGCGGCGCTGGCACGGGGCAGAAATGCGCCGTTTCGGCCCACGCCTACGGTGCTGGTCACAAGCTGGCCGGCGCGTTTCGCGCGGATGGCAGCACGGATTCCACGGACAGCACACTCGCACTCGAAGCCCTTGCCCAGAGCAAAGGTTCCGGGTCCGTTTCCGGCATTCGAGCATTTGCAACCGGCGAAGGAAGCGGATGGAAAGAGGCGCTCAGTTGTTCTGCAACGGGTGCCGGCCCGAAGCGGGCGGCATACTTCGCTGCTGAAAGTCCAGCGGACTCAACCGACCGAACCGAGGGCATTGTGGTCAACACCGACAGCAACGGCAAGGGTGATGTCGTTGGCCTGAGAATCGATGCGACCGGAACAGGCACTGGCGGCAAGTACGGCCTGTACAGTCACGTTGACGGCATTGGACCAAAATGGGCTGGTTACTTCGTCGGCAACGTCCAAGTCAACGGCAACCTCCACGTCAACGGCGTCCTCTCGAAAGGCAGCGGCACCTTCCTGATCGACCACCCGCTCGATCCCGAAAACAAGACGCTGCGCCACAGTTTCGTCGAATCGCCCGAAGACCTCTGCCTGTACCGAGGCAAGGTGCAGCTCGACGCCGCGGGCAAGGGAACCGTCAAGATGCCCTCCTACTTCGCCGCGTTGACCAGGGAGGAAGACGCCACGGTCAGCCTGACCGCGATCGGCAGCAAGCCGTTCCTGACCGCTTACGAGTGGAATCGCAACTTCACCGCGTTCACCGTTTACGGCGAACCGGGCCGGGAGGTCAGCTACCTCGTTCTGGCGGATCGCGACGATCCGCTCATCCATCAGCTCAGACGCCCGGTCGAAGAGAAAAAAGGGGCAGGCCATTTTGAGAAAGGCCAGTTGCTCAACCCCGAGGCCTATGGCAAAGCCCCGAAAGCGGCACCGGACGGCGTAAGCGCCCGCCAGACGACAGCGCAGATGGACATGGCACCCCCAAGCTTCCCGGATTCTCCCGCTCCCCCAACCCCCACGGCGCCGCCGGTTTTTTCATCGTCCCCGGCTCCCACGGCCCCCTTCCCTGCGCTGGATGAAGAGCAGCAGCGAATGGAAGAGGCCTGGGCCAGGACCCGCGAAGAGCAGCGACAACGGATGGCATCCTTCCAGCAAGAAGAGGAACAACGCCGGAGACAGCTCGAAGAAGCCCTGGCGGCAGCACATCGGCAAGCCGATCAGACTCCGCAAGAGCACGGCGGCCCGATCGAGACGGATGACGAGGCTCCGGAGACCCCGAGCGCCGCCCCCAAGAGCGCGTACCCCCGCCGCAAGAAGGGCGTCGCCGATCGCAAGAAAAGCTAGCCTTGCCAAAGCGACTCGCGCCGCTTGCTGACACTGGATCACGCGCTCCTGCTGCAGGCGGTGCCGGGTGCGAAAGCTCGTCATCAGGTATTGATCTGACGGACCTTCCTGGCCTAAAAGATGTAAGTCGTTGATTATTAGTGAAAGGCCAAGAAACTCCTGGGAGTGTAGGCATGTAAGCCGTGTAGGTTGGGCTGAGCCCCCGAAGCCCAACACCAAGGTATCCTTCTCGCATCCTTCCACTTCCACACACTTCCCGCCGGGTCCATGAGCTTGGGCTTTGCCGGCCCAGCCGAAGCTACGGCGCCTCCTGGCCGCCTCGTCTTGGGATCTCGGGCTTGGCAAGCTCAGTCCAACCTACGGCGATGGGATGCTTTTGAGAATCTGATGCCGACGATTCCGGCAGCGCTTGCCACGGAGGTGCCGGCCAGGGAGTAGCGATCCCTGCAGTAGAGACGGCCGTCCATGCCGATCGAGGGATTTCACTTGGAACCATGCAAAGCAGCCAGCCAACCTGAAGAAGCACGGGCCTGACCATGCTGATACGTCACGGGGTTCGCAGGGCATACCTTGACGCGCCCGGATACGCGCTGCCCCGACGATGAGGCGCGGTTTTCCACGAGGGGTTGTTCAGAATCGGGGGGGGATTGCGCACACCGAAATCGAAGAAACGATCCAGGTCATTTCGATGCGAAAGACGGATCGTCATGAATGAGAATACTACTGTGCCAGCCTCTGACGATCTTGATCGATCCGGATTTAGTAGCGTGGTTAAAACAGCAGGCTGGTGAACGTGGCTACCTGACGGCTGATCAACGCCAGTTGGCTCGAAGCGATGCAGCAAAAGGCCATTGCACCCGGCGTGAATGCCGGAGCTCTTGGGTTGGAACCAACGGGCAGGTCGATTTCTGGCCAGACCTTATCAGCATCCTCGAGGGCGGGCGCATTGCCTGGAATGCCGTACCCTGCTCCCCTGCTCCCCGGCTCCCCCAGGTGAGCGACGTTTATCTCCTGGCGCTAGCGGTGCAGCAAGGTGGCCGCCTGGTGACGCTGGATCGCGTGTTCCCGCTACCAGCCGTTCCTGACGCGAGAACACGTCATTTCGTCGTGATCCACCTCCCCCGGCAGGGCCAGAGCGATTCAGAGGATGCCTCGAGCGGGCCAGAGGCCATCTGGTGTCGTGGTGGACGAGCAGGGCAGTGGTGGCGGAGGCTCGCCTGCGCATCGGCCACGGCCTGGGGCAATGCACTTTCCAGGCGACTGTCCCGCATGGGTCTGGGGTCGGTCGACGGCCTCTGTTGATGGGGGAACCTGGCACCTGCCAGGCGTCGCTCATTTGACGCGCTGCAACCTGGCACGGCTTACTGGCGACGGCGGGGGATCCGGTGGACTGTCCTGGTTCGCTTCGCTGCTGGCGGCGTCTTCGGAAGTGCTTCTGTCTTCGGGCTCGAAAGCCATGCCGGCGCCGTTTTCGCGGGCGTAGATCGCGGATACGTTGCCAATCGGGATCGCGATGTCGCGAGCCACGCCACCAAAACGAGCCTGGAACGAGATGCTGTCGTTACCCATGCTGAGATGGGCGGTGGCATCATAGCCGACATTGAGGACGATCTGGCCGTCGCGGACGTGCTCGCGCGGTACGCGCGTGCGAGCATCGACGGCAACGACCAGATAGGGGGTGAAACCGTTGTCACAGCACCATTGGTGGATGGCGCGGATCAGGTAGGGTTTGGTCGACGGCAGGTCCACGTTCTCACACTCCCTCAAGGGGTGTTGGGGCAGGCAAGCCGGGAGATGCTTGTGCTGGTCATCACCGGCGGCTATTTGCGCATCGCTTTTTCGGATGGCGTCAGCGCGTCGATGAAGCCCTGACGACTGAAAATCCGTTCGCCGTACTTCATCAATGGGGCAGCCACCCTCGACAGCTCGATGCCGTAATGGTCGAGCCGCCAGAGCAGGGGCGCAATCGCGACATCGAGCATCGAAAAGTCTTCGCCGAGCATGTGCTTTTGCTTGACGAACACCGGCGCCATTTCGGTCAGGCGGTCACGAATCTGCTGGCGCGAGCGTTCGGCGGCCTTGTTGTTCTTTTCGAGTGGCTCGATGTAGGCGAAGACTTCTCGCTCCATGGTGATCAGGAGCTGGCGCGCGCGCGCGCGCATGATCGGATCGGCCGGCATCAGTTGCGGATGCGGGAAGCGCTCGTCAATGTACTCATTGATGATATTCGGCTCATAAAGGATGAGGTCGCGTTCCACGAGTACCGGCACCCGCCCGTAAGGATTGATGATGGCAATCTCTTCGGCCTTGGCAAAAAGATCGACATCGATCACCTGGAAATCCATACCTTTTTCATAAAGGACGATACGGCAGCGGTGACTGAAGGGGCAGGTGGTTCCCGAATAGAGATTCATCATGATCAATACCCTCAAAAACGAATCGGCATCGCGGTGGCTATGGGCGCTTGTCGCGCCCTCGCCGGCGATGCCGCGGTGAAACCCGGCGCTGCTGCTACTTGACGTCTTTCCAGTACGCTTTCTTCAGCGGATAGGCGACGGCGAAAAGCAGCACCAGAAAGGCCAGAACGCCGAAGCCGATCTTCCTGCGGAACCCTGCGTCTGGCTCGGCAATCCAGACCAGGAAACCCACCAGATCACCGATCTGCTTGTCGTACTCGGCAGGGGTCAGCGTACCGGGCACAGCCAGTTCCAGGTGGTGATCCTTGTTCAGCACCTGCTGACCCTGCAACTGCCACAGGACGTGCGGCATACCGACATTGGCGAACAGGGTGTTGTTCCAGCCGGTCGGGCGGGCTTCGTCAACATAGAAAGAACGCAGATAGGTGTACAGCCAGTCGGCGCCGCTGCCATCTTCCGACGCGCGCGCGCGTGCCACCAGCGAGAGATCCGGAGGTGCTGCGCCGAACCAAATTTTCTGCTCATCGGGGCGAGCGGCAATGCGCATCGTCTCGCCGGTCTTGACCGCGGTAAACATCAGGTTTTCCTTGACCTGCTGCTCGGTGAGACCGAGATCGGTCAGGCGGTTGTAGCGGACAAAACTTGTGCCGTGGCAGTTCAGGCAATAGTTCACGAAGGTCCGTGCGCCGCTTTGCAGGGCAGCCTTGTCACCCTGCACGTCCGGCGCCTTGTCAAGATGTACGCTAGCGCCGCTGGCGAGGGCGATGACCGGGGTAAAGAGCAATGCCATAAGCAGTTTTTTCATTTTGTGCAGTCCTTTACATCGTCACGCGATCGGGTTCCGGCTTGTACTTGTCGATCCTTGACCACCAAGGCATGGTCAGAAAATAGAGAAAGTAGAAAGCGCTGAGCACCTGCGCCACAGGTGCACCGGGGATGACGCCGAAGAAGGCGTAGGACGGCGGCTTCGTCCCGAGGAAACCCAGGATGGCGAAGGAGATCACGAACAAGGTCAGCAGGGTCTTGAAGATCGGGCCGCGATAGCGGATCGACTTGACCGGACTGCGATCAAGCCAGGGCAGGAAGGCAAGAATGACGACACCGGCCCCCATCGCCACAACCCCCCAGAACTTGGCGTCGATCCCGAACAGCGGCCAGACCATGGCGCGCAGCAGCGAGTAGTAGGGAGTGAAATACCAGACCGGCGCGATGTGCGGCGGGGTTTTGAGCGGATCGGCGGGCAGAAAGTTGTTGTATTCGAGTAAGTAGCCGCCACCTTCGGGAGCGAAGAAAACGATGATCGAGAAGACCATCAGGAATACCACCACGCCGACGATGTCCTTGACCGTGTAGTACGGATGGAAGGGAATGCCATCGAGCGGATTGCCGTGAACGTCCTTGCGCTTCTTGATCTCGACGCCGTCCGGGTTGTTCGAGCCGACTTCGTGCAGCGCCAGGATGTGCGCGGCAACGAGGCCGAGCAACACCAGCGGAACCGCGATGACGTGAAACGAGAAGAAGCGGTTGAGCGTAGCATCGCCGACGACAAAGTCACCACGAATCCAGATCGACAGCGGATCGCCGATCAGCGGAATGGCAGAAAACAGGTTGACGATCACTTGCGCACCCCAGAAGGACATCTGTCCCCAGGGCAGAAGATAGCCCATGAAAGCTTCGGCCATCAGACAAAGGAAGAGCAGCGTACCAAAGACCCAGATCAGCTCGCGCGGCTGCCGGTACGATCCGTATAGCATGCCACGAAACATGTGCAGGTACACCACGATGAAGAACGCCGAAGCGCCAGTCGAGTGCATGTAGCGGATCAGCCAGCCCCAGGGTACGTCGCGCATGATGTATTCGACGCTGGCAAAGGCCACCGGGATGCCATTGGCGTTGAGCGAAGCGTCGGGCTTGTAGTGCATCACCAGGAAGATGCCGGTCAGAATCTGGATGACCAGCACCATCATCGCCAGCGACCCGAAGAAGTACCAGAAATTGAAATTCTTCGGCGCGTAGTACTCGGAGAGGTGCCCGCGCCACATCGAGGTAGCCGGGAAACGGGCATCAAACCACTCGAGCAGATTGCCCTGCAGGGAACCGTCAGACTTGTACTTTTCGAAATTGGTATTCGATGCCATGGCTTAAGCCCCCTTCTTGTCTTCGCCGATGAGAATCCGCTTATCGGACAGATACATGTGCGGCGGCACTTCCAGATTGTCCGGTGCCGGCTTGCTCTTGAAGACACGGCCCGCAAAATCAAAAGTGGAACCGTGGCAGGGACACAGGAAACCGCCCAGCCAACTGCTGTCCATGCCTTCGTCGGTACCCTTCTTGAACTTGTTCGAGGGTGAGCAGCCCAGATGCGTGCAGATGCCCACCGCAACCAGGATTTCCGGCTTGATCGAACGCGTCTCGTTCTTGCAATAAGCTGGCTGCATATTCTTCTCGGACTTCGGGTCAGCCACAGAGTCATCGAGCTTGGGCAGCGTTTCGAGCATGGATGGGCTACGATTGAAGATCCACACCGGTTTGCCTCGCCATTCGACGGTGATCATCTGGCCAGGCTCAAGGCTCCCGATGTCGACTTCGACCGGCGCGCCGGCCGCCTTGGCACGCTCGGATGGCAGCATGCTGGACAGGAAAGGTACGAGCGCCGCTAACGCTCCTACCCCGCCGACTGCAGCAGTGGCGACGACCAGTCGCCGCCTGCCGCAGTCCACTTTGCTCTCATTGCTCATAGCGCTGATCCCTAGAACGTAATGAAAAGTTGGTACGAACTAAACCGCCGCATTATACGTCCAATCAAGTTCGAATTGAATCGCAAAACGCCCAAAACGCTTAATCAGCAAGCGGTCGACGCTCGCGCAGGGCTTGCGCCAAGGTTCCTGCGTCGACATATTCGAGTTCGCCGCCGACCGGCACGCCGCGTGCAATGCGCGATACGCTGATGCCACGACTTTTGAGCAATTCGGAGAGGTAGTGCGCAGTTGCTTCACCCTCATTGGTATAGTTGGTGGCGATGATCACTTCCCGCACCACGCCATCACAGGCACGAGCCAGCAAACGCTCGAGGTGCAAGTCGCCAGGGCCGATCCCGTCGAGCGGTGAAACGCGGCCCATCAACACGTAGTACAAGCCCGAGTAGGCGTGCGTCTGTTCGAGCATGTTCATGTCCACCGGCGTTTCGACGACGCAGAGCAGCTTTGGGTCTCGCTTGTGCGAGAGGCAGCGGGCGCAGATTTCTGACTCGGTCAAGGTGTTGCAGCGCTGGCAGTGACGGAGTGCGCCGAGCGCCCGTTGCAGCGAGTCAGCCAGACGCTGGGCGCCGGTGCGGTTGTGCTGCAGCAGGTGATAAGCCATGCGCTGTGCCGATTTTGGGCCCACACCCGGCAGGCAGCGCAAAGCCTCGATCAATGATTCGAGGCTTGACGGGGTATTCATCAGAACGGCATTTTGAACCCGGGTGGCAGATTGAGTCCAGCGGAAAAACCGGCCATCCGTTGCTGGGAGGCTTCCTCGGCGCGCCGCATGGCGTCGTTCAGGGCAGCGGCAACGAGATCCTCGAGCATCTCCCTGTCGTCCATCACCGAAGGGTCGATTGTCACCCTTCTCACACTGTGGCCACCGGTCATCAGCACCTTGACCATGCCGGCACCGGATTGCCCCTCGACTTCGAGCTGCGCCAGCTCTTCCTGGGCTTTCTTCATGTTTTCCTGCATCTGCTGAGCCTGTTTCATCAGGCCGGCGATTCCGCCTTTCATCATCTTGCTTGCCTCGCTGTGAACGATTAAATGGGTTTTATGGAAGATTCGATCAGGGTGGCGTCGAAGGTCTCGATGACCTGCCGTACGAAGCCATCCTGCTCGACCGAAGCGATGGCACGATCCATGCGTTCACGGTGGTCTCGTTGTGCGGCAGCGGCGGGAGTATCCCCCGAGCCTTCTTCAAGTTCGATCGCTAGTTGCAGCGGATGGCCAAAATGCCCGGCAAGCGATTGCTGCAGCTTGTCCTGTGCGGGTTTCATCAGCAGATGGCGGTGCGTCGGAGAAAGGCCGAGGACCATCCGTGCCTTCCCAAGTTCGCGCAATTCGCAGTGCTGCGCCAGTTCCCGCGCCATGCCGCCGAGCTTGAGGGCGGCGAGAATGTCATGCCAGCCGACCCCGGCACCGGCTTCTGCAGGAGCTGCAGTTTGCCCCGGCGCCAGCGTCGAGGAGGATGCCACCGGGCCATCAGCCGGCGCGGCGCCTTGCTGTCGTCCGCCAGATTCATCGTCGGGCACAGGACGAAAGGCATACAAACGCAGCAGCGTCATGATGAAACCAGCCTGTTCATCAGGTGCCAAAGGTAATTCCTGGCGGCCATGCACGGCAATCTGGTAAGCGAGCTGAACGAACTCCGGATCGAGTCTGGCCGCGATTTCGAGAAGGCGCGAACGCTCCGGCAAATCGTCGGCGATCGCCTGGGGGGCGAGCTGGGCAATCTGCAAACGCGTAAACAGGCCGGCCATCTCCTGCAGTGCTGTGTCAAAGGACAGGCTGCGCGTGGCCATATCATCGGCAACCTGAAGCATGGCTGCCGCATCTCCAGCGAGCAGAGCGTCGGCAATCGAAAACAGGTGGTCAAGATCAACCGCGCCGAGCATCTCGCGCACCTGCGCTCCCTCGATCTTGCCCGAACCATGCGCAATCGCCTGGTCGAGCAGCGACAGCGCATCGCGCATGCTGCCTGCCGCCGAGCGCGCGAGTAGTTGCAGGGCTGCTGCTTCGGCGCTGATCGACTCGGCTTCGAGGATATGTTTGAGATGGCCGGCAATCAACGGCGGTGTCATCTGCTTGAGATTGAACTGCAGGCAGCGTGACAGCACGGTTACCGGAATCTTTTGCGGATCGGTGGTTGCAAGAATGAATTTGACGTGCTCCGGAGGTTCCTCGAGGGTCTTCAGCATGGCGTTGAAGGCCGAGTTCGAGAGCATATGGACTTCGTCGATCACATAGACCTTGAAGCGGCCACGCGTTGGCGCATAGACCGCGTTCTCGAGAAGCTGCCGCATTTCGTCGACCTTGGTATTGGTCGCCGCGTCCACTTCGAGAAGATCGACGAAACGCCCGGAGTCGATTTCCCGACAGGCCGAACAGACGCCACAGGGAGTCGCCGTGACGCCACTTTCGCAATTCAGCGCTTTGGCAAGAATGCGCGCCAGCGTGGTTTTCCCAACCCCGCGCGTACCGGTAAACAGATAGGCATGATGCAGACGTTGTTCGGTCAGTGCATGCGTCAATGCCCGGACAACGTGTTCCTGCCCGACCAGGCTGGCAAACGTTCGCGGGCGCCATTTGCGCGCCAAGACTTGGTAACTCATGAGCGGGGATTCTAGCAGATGGCGTTACCGGTCCCACTGAAGTTGTTGACCACGGGGGTTCGGGGCAAATCTGGGCAAAGGTCGGCAGCAGAAGGGGAGCGGAGGGTGGCGAGCCTTACCCCCGGCACTCACATCAGACGGCTGTGGCTGCTTCCTTCCGGACCTGACCAGGTTCACCATCCTGCGATGCGGGGAGACCCGCCACCAGAGATGCTACCACATCAGCCGCCGCCGCGCCGGAAATAACGCAGGAAGTCTTCGATGAAATCGGCTTCCTGGTCGGCGTTGCCGCTAAAGGCAATTGACACATCGAGACACGGCAGCAGCAGTACGCCAAGCCGCAGCGCCGGTCGCTGCCAGCAGGAAATGATTACGCTGCGCTCTGGACGCCAGAGGTGCCAACCATGCGCTTGTGGTTCGGCTGTCCAGCCGGTCAACAGCGGCTGCAATTGGCGCTCGAATTCACCAAGCGTCAAGGTCATCGTGAAATCGGCCACGGCTTAACCGCCGGCAATCGGTGGCCAGATCGCCAGTGCGTCGCCTGGCGCCAGGCAGCGCTCGGCGCGTAACTGCGGCGGAATGAATTCACCATTGACCAGGACCAGATGCACCAGGCGCGGCGGCAGCGCCAAGGAATCAATGACCGAGGCGACGCTGCACCCGTCGGCGACGTCGAGCGCCAGGGTATTGGTCCGCCGGGCCGTCGCGGGCAGGTAATCGGAAAGCGAAGCAAACAGCTTTAAGGTGATTTCCATCAGTGCGCAATGGCCAGTCCCTTGGCGATATAGGCTTCACTGAGTTGCAGGGGGTTGGCGAGAAGTCGATCTTTCCATTCTCCGAGACGAACCCGTCCCTGAATCAGCCCACGCAGCACCCCGATATGCTCGGTATGGCCGATGCAATTGGCGCCGACCAGCTGATCACCGCCAAACGCCAGACGCAGGTAACGAAACCGGGTTTCGTCAAGGAGTTGCGCGGTTTCGCCACCGGCGACGCCCTGCCATTGACCAAAGGACGCGGAAATCAGCCCCAGGGTGTCGAGAACGTTGAAAACGAAGGTGCCGGGTAAGGCTGCCGACTGACCGGCCATGTTGAGTGCCGCGATCCGCCCCTGCTCGACGGCATCAGGCTGGATGGCATTGACGACGCGCAGACCGCTGCCGAACTCGACCGCTTCAGCAACGTCGCCAGCCGCGTAGATACCGGCGACACTGGTCTGCAGCGTCGTGTCGACGAGTACCCCGGCATTGACTGCGACACCACTGCCATCGAGGAAAGCGATATTCGGCCTGACCCCCGTCGCGCTGATCAGCGCGTCGACCTCTAGCGTCTCGCCATCGTCGAACCTGACTAGCAGCGCTTCTCCTACCGACGCAATCGCCACCACTCGCCGGCCGGTCAGGACGCGCACCCCCCGCGCCTCGCACCAGCGTCGAAGCATCGTCCCGGCCACGGCATCGAGCATCCGCGGCACCATCCGGTCGCCCATCTCGACGACCGTCAGTTGCGGGCCGCGCGCCGCCAGCGATTCCATGATGATGCAACCGATGAAACCGGCGCCCATCTGCAGCACACGCATGCCCCGGCCTATGCCGGCGACGATTGCCCGCGCATCGGCCAGTGTCCAGCACGACAAGACCTTCGGCAAATCGATGCCGGGAACCGGCGGACGAACCGGCTGCGCGCCGCTGGCGATCAGCAGGCGATCGTAGGGAAGCACGCTACCATCCGCCAGGCTGAGCATGCGTGCGCCGCTATTAATGGCGGTGACCCGGCCAAACAGCAAGCGGATGCGCAAACGCTCAAAATGCTCCGCATCTTTGCGCAGATAGGTGCCCGCTTCGTCGATTTTCCCCATCAATAGGTAGGGAATTGCCATCCGGGAATACGGTGGCTCGGCTTCATCGCCAATCAGGGTAATCCCGGCCTCTGCATCGGCACGCCGCAGGGTCTCCGCAGCAACGACCCCAGCCGGGCCGTTGCCGATGATGACGTGGCGGGTCACCTCAGAGACCCAGACGCGCGCGTGTAGCCGTCGTCGGGACGCCGTCCGGGGTCCAGCCGCGCAGGCGGTAATACTCTGGCAGCATTTTCCCGAGTTCGGCCACCATGCCCTTCGAAGCACCTGTCTTGCACGGTTCGGTGAGCAGGCGCGGTGGCAGGGTATCGTCCTTGCTGGAGAGGCCTGCCGCAAGGTTGAAGTCGCGTTCGAGGTTCCAGATTCTCTCGCCCATCGCCAGCAGCGATTCGAGCGACCAGTCGCCCGGGCAAGCCGCCTGAATCTGAGGCTGAATATCGTTCAGGGTCCACGCAAAGGTGGTGAAAACGCACAGACCGCTCGAATCGACGATCGCTGTGGCATCCTGAAAAGCTTTCAGGAGTTCGGGCTTGCCGTCGGTGTCCCTGGGATCGGTCTTGACCGGAATGCCGAATACCTCGCTGGAAACCACGTAGCCTCGCAAATGGCAGGCACCACGGTTCGAGGTCGCATAGGCCAGACCCATGCCCTGTAGCGCGCGTCCGTCGTAGGCCGGAAACTCCTGCCCCTTGACGGTCATCGACAACTCCGGCCGGCCGTACTGGGTACACAAACGCTTCGATCCCTGCCCAACGATCTTGCCGAAGCCTTCGCCGCGCACCGTCATTTCTGCCAGTCTGCACAAGGCGGCGGCGGAACCGAAGGGTGCGTCGAGGCCGATGTCCTCCCTGGTCAGGATACCCAGTTCGAAAAGCTCCATGACCGCACCGACCGTTGCCCCGAACGAGATCGGATCCATGCCGTCTTCGTTGCACAGCAGGTTGGCGTACTGCAAGGCCTCGAGATCGTCGACGCCGTTGGCATTGCCCAGCGCCCAGGCGCTTTCATATTCGAGACCCCCGTTGGCGCCCCAGTATTCCGGTTTGGTCTGAACCGAGAAGTGTGTTTCGTCGATCCGCGAAATCCGGCCGCAGGCGATGGTGCAGCCAAAGCAGGCCTGATTGGTGACCAGATGTGTCCTGCCGTCGGTGGCGCGTTTTTCGTGCATCGCTTCTGCCGAAATCTTGCGTGCCCCTTCGAACTGTACATCGCGGTGGTTGCGCGTTGGCGAGGCGCCCATTTCGTTGATTACGTTCATCAGCACCTGCGTGCCATAGGTCGGCAGACCCTGGCCGGTGACCGCATTCTCCGCCAGGACCTTCTTGCCGGCGGTCACGGCCGCCATGAAAGCCTTGGGATCGGCGATATTGCCCACACCGAGCGTCCCGCGCACGGCAACCGCCTTGAGATTCTTCGACCCCATCACAGCGCCGACACCGGAGCGGCCGGCGGCGCGGTGCAAGTCATTGACGATCGCTGCGAACAGGACCTGGTTTTCTCCGGCGCGGCCGATGCTCGATACCCGCAGCAGCGAATCCTGATGACGCTTCTTTAGGGTGCCTTCGGTGTCCCAGACAGTCTTTCCCCACAGGTCGTCTGCGGGCAGCAGGGTCGCTTGCTGGTTTTCAATGTGCAGGTAGACCGGTTGCGGCGACTTGCCCTCGAAGATGATCATATCCCAGCCCGCCGATTTCAGTTCGGCCCCAAAATAGCCCCCCGAATTCGAGCAGGCAATCGCGCCGGTCAGGGGTCCTTTGGTAATCACCGAATAGCGGCCGCCAGTCGACGCCATGGTGCCGGTCAGCGGGCCGGTCGCGTAGATCAGCTTGTTTTCCGGGGACAACGGGTCGACCTGCGGGTCGATCTCGCTGACCAGGTATTTGCTGGCCAGTCCGCGCTGGCCAAGATATTGTGCTGCCCAGGCCATGTTCAGCGGTTCGCTGCTGCAGGTTCCCTGGGTCAGGTTGACGCGAAGAATCTTGCGTGTCCAAGCCATGATCGATCCTCCTCAAAGGCATGCTGCACTGTCGGTTTTCTGTGCCCACTGACGCATCCGTTGCAGGCCCGTCCAGTCCGCATCAATGTAGGTGATGGCGCCGGTCGGGCAAGCTGTGGCGCAGGCTGGGTCACCGCCACAGAGGTCACACTTCTGGACCTTTCCTGATTCGTGATTGTAGTTGATCGTCCCGAACGGACAGGCAATCGTGCACACCTTGCAGCCCACGCAGATTGCTTCGAGAACCACCTTGGCACCACTGCCACTATCGATCTTGATCGCCTCGACTGGACAGGCATTGAGACACCACGCTTCCGCGCACTGCGTACAGGTATAGGGCACCTTGCGGCCTTCGTGGTGAAAATCGAAAACCTTGATTCGCGATTTGGACGGATTGAAGATCCCGGTGTGCTCGTAAGAGCAGGCCATTTCGCACTGCAAGCAACCGGTGCATTTGCCCGGATCGATGAGCAAGGACTTCTGCATGACGTCGTCTCCTCCGTTGAGTGATCGATGATCCTGTTGAATGACGTCGCACCGCCGACCGCGACTGGAATGATCACTATAGGCAACGCCAGGCATTAATGAAAGTTGCGCTGCAACAATGTGGCGCATATGGCTGGCGTCGGCAATTCATGGATGATCGAATACGTGCTTGCGCTGAAATGTGGGATATACGTCACGGCCCAAAGCGTAGTCTTCATTCTATAGTAGGGGTCGAGTGAACGACCCTGACCGCCTGGAGCCAGGTTTGAACACAAAAAAACAGAAAGCGGGGAACGCGTTAAATGTTCAGTTCTTTGAAATCGGCGATTGACGACCTTGGCTTCATCAACGGGATGCTCTATCTTCTTGGCCGGGTAATGCAGGCTCTCAGCGGTGGGCGTAGCCGCCTGATCCGCTACCATATCGTCGCCCAACCAGTTTCCCGCGAGTTCGTTCCGGTCTGCCGGCCCTCGGCAACGGAAAAGGTGATCGAGATCGCAGCGCAAGAAGCGATAATCGAGAGCTTTCCACGCCCACCGGAGGTTCTGAAATCACGCTTTTCAAGGGGGCATGTGTGCTTGGCTGCGGTTAACAAGGGAGTCTTCGCCGGCTTTCTGTGGTATGCCCGAGACCATTACGAGGAGGATGAGGTTCATTGCCGTTTCAGCCTGAGTGAGCCAGACTCGACCGTCTGGGATTACGATGTGCACGTCGAGCCGCGTTTCAGAATGGGAAGAACCTTCGCGCGCCTTTGGGATGCGGCAAACGAGCGTCTGGCAGCCCTGGGTGTGGACTGGAGTTGTTCGCGGATATCGGCGTTCAACCGACAATCCCTTCAGTCCCATCGACGCCTGGGCATCAGTGTGCTTGAAACATTGACTTTCATTTGCATCGGATCGCTGCAGGTGGCTCTGATGTCCTGCAAACCATTCATCAACTTCAGCTGGAATGGTGCTGGTCGCCCCAGTGTGCGGATCTCGCTGCGGTCAAGGCCCTGAGTCACTGCGATTAAGCGGGTGGTATATTTGGCCATAGGGGGACACTGCGCTTGATCGGAACTGTGCCGTTGCGGTAACCATTTTAACCTTGGGGGCGATTAAGCCTTGCAGCCATTTATTATTCCAGCAGAGAGAGGGACTCGTTTCTGCCTCTATCACCCAGCAGCCAATGGTCGGACGCGTGGCGCGATCATTTATCTGCATCCATTTGCCGAAGAAATGAACAAATCTCGCCGCATGGCTGCCCTGCAGGCAAGGGCCATGGCCAGGATTGGCTACGATGTCCTGCAGATCGACCTGTTGGGCTGTGGAGACAGTTCAGGCGACTTCGCAGAAGCGCGCTGGCAAGACTGGGAGGATGATGTTCATCTGGCCCATCGCTGGCTGCGCGCCCGAAGTGATGCACCGGTATGTCTCTGGGGCTTGCGCGCTGGCTGCCTGCTAGCAGCCAGCGCTGCGGTCAAACTCAAGGACACCACCAATTTCATCTTCTGGCAGCCGGTCGTCTCCGGCAAACAACATTGGCAACAGTTCATGCGCCTGAAGATGGCCTCAGTGCTGGCAGCAGGGCAGGCGAAAGCCGTTTCCGACCAATTGCGGCAGCAATTATCGACTGGCCAGGCTGTTGAAATCGCTGGCTACACCTTGGCTCCAGCACTTGTCGAGAGCCTGGAGGCCGCCGAACTCAAACCCCCGGGCGCTATTGGCGGACGGACTGCATGGCTGGAGTTGTCGACTCGCGAGGGTGCCACATTCTCTCCGGTGTCCACGAAATGCATCGGACATTGGGAAGCTGCCGCCTACAAGTTGGATGCCCGGATGGTGAATGGCCCAGGTTTCTGGCAGACCAGCGAGATCGAAGACGCTCCCGCATTGATTACGGCAACCCTGGCTGTATTGGAGTCCTGGCAATGAAATTCACAGAACGGGCCTTTGTCTTCCCGTGTGCTGGAGAAAACCTACTTGGCATCGTTGCCTCTCCCTCCGGGGAGGCGGCACGGAAAGGGGTGCTGATCATTGTTGGGGGACCGCAATATCGCGCAGGCAGTCATCGTCAGTTCGTCCTTTTGTCGCGTACCCTAGCGGAAGCAGGCTACCCGGCAATGCGTTTCGACTACCGGGGCATGGGTGACAGCACCGGGGGGATGCGCAATTTCGAACACATCAATGCGGATATTGCCGCTGCCATCAATGCATTCATGGCGTCCTGCCCGCAGCTGCAGCAGATCGTCCTCTGGGGTTTGTGCGATGCGGCATCCGCCGGTCTGCTGTATTGGGATGCAACCCAGGACCATCGAGTGACCGGAATGGTGATGCTCAACCCCTGGGTCCGTACCGAAGCAGGGCTGGCGAAAGCCCACCTCAAGCATCACTACGGTCAACGGCTTTTGCAGGCAGACTTCTGGCGTAAATTGCTCACGGGAAACCTGGCATTGGGTCGGTCGCTCAAGGGATTCATTACCAGCATCCAGGCCGCGCGTCAGACCAGTCACTCGTCAGGTGACGATCAACCGCTCCCATTCCAGAAGAAGATGGCACGTGGCCTTGAGCGATTTCGGGGATCGGCATTGGTGATCCTCAGCGGCAACGATTTCACCGCGCGGGAATTTGCCGAAGCCCTGAAAACCGATCGCGCCTGGCAGGCATCATTGCAGCGTGGCCATACCACGTTCGTCGCCATTGACGACGCTGACCACACTTTTTCATCAACTGCCTGGCGCAATTGCGTAGCCACGGCGGTTACGGACTGGCTTCAGCGAGAGGATTCCAGCAGACGCTGCGAGAAACCGCAGGAACCGGTTTTGACCCGCTCATTGACCAGCTGCCTGGGCTGCTGGTCGCGTAATCGGTCTGTGTCTGGTGCAAAAGCCGGTCTCGAGCCGTAGTATCGTAAAATCTCCCGCTGTCGCTGGCAGACGACCGCGGGAAAACCTCCAGGGCCGGGATTGATCGACACGCCCGGTCGCGCGCTCGATATGGGAATCCACGGCCCTCTCGCAAAACTGGCGGCTGGTCTTCTACTTCCGCGTTTCGATCATCACCAGCGGCTCATCGGGAATGACCACGCTGACCCGTCTGCGGCGTGGTGGTCTGGGCGCTGCAATGGGATCGCTCTCCGGCGATGGCGTCTGAACCTGGTCTTTTCTGGTCTCGATCATGATCAGACCACTGCCTGTAATCGCTTGCTGGATGGAGGGTGCGAGTGGGCGGGCGACAGGCGGCTCGACAGGCTCACCAGCCTCCGGCAGGGAAGGCGATAGGCCGATGTTCGCAGCGGCCAGGAGCGCCGCCTGGGATTCGACGCCGTGCTGCTCTACGAACAACGGCTGGGCGTCGATCATTGGCGGGGTGGTGACAAACGCGGCTGCTTCCGGCGCCACCACGGTCGATGCGATTTCGACTGTTGCCGGAGTATCGCCTGCGTCGGAGGCATCGACCAGAGCGGCGGGAACCGCTACTGGGCAGGATGCTTCGCTGGATGCCACTGCAGTCGAAAAGGTTTCAGCGGTAATGGCCGGAGGAGTTCCGGCAATGGCGGTCGCTGGCTGAGAGATGTCTTGCGCAGCCAGTGTTGTACCAGGCTCGCCAGGCAGTACTGGGAGCGGTTCGACGCTTAGGACTGCCGTGACCATGTCGGTCGTTATGGGACTTACCGCAGCGCTTGCCAGGTCTTGAACCGCGGCCGGGTTCTCGATTCGTTCGCTACGTTCACGGCGTCCGCCACGACGACCGCGGCGACGTGGCATGCTGCCAGGGTCGTCGCCAATTTGTTCCGGCACGGAAACGGCACGCGCGGGCGGCGCGGCCGGCATGATCTCGGTGTTTGCCGTGACGGATGCCGCGGATGGTGGTTTGCGTTCGCTGCGCGGGCGGCGTGGCTCGCGTGCCACACTCGGTTCGTTCGGCGCACGCGCTTCGCGCGGTCTCTGTGCTTCGCTACGAGCAGTTGCAGCTGTGTGGGTCTGTGGCGACATTTCCTTGGCATCCCGATTGACGCGTGTCTCTGGCAGGTCGCGCGTTTCGTCACGGCGAGGTCCGCGCACACCAGAGCGGCGATTGTCTCGTGGCCACTCGCGCGCAGACGCGCTGGCAGGGGTCGGTTGTGAAGGTTCAGGAACGGCGGCAGGCTGGTGGCGAAACCAGGAAATGATTTTCTTCCAGAAATGACTGCCTGCCGTGACGGGTTTCTTGACATCGCTCGATACTCTTTCGGTAGCGATCGGTGCCGGCTGTGACGGTGTCACACCCTTGATCGCTGCTTCCGCTCGAGGTGCTCTGGTTTCGCCGCCAGTTGATACAACGTTCTTGTGCTCCTCTTCTGTCGGCAGCGCAACCATCCGGTACGATGCTTGTTGCAGCAGTTCCGGGCCTGCTTCGTCCTGGCGCAGGCGCACGAACGTGTGCTGCGGCGTTTCGAGGTGGATATTGGGGATCAGCATGACCGTGACCTTGTGCCGCTGTTCGATGGCCTGAACTTCGGTCCGCTTTTCGTTCAGAAGGAAGGTGGCGACATCGACCGGAACCTGTGCCTGCACGGCGGCGGTGTTGTCCTTCATCGCCTCCTCTTCGAGAATACGCAGGATGTGCAGAGCTGCGGATTCCGTGCTGCGGATGTGGCCAGTTCCCGAACAACGCGGGCAGGGAATGTAGCTGGTTTCGGCAAGTGCCGGGCGCAGGCGCTGGCGCGACAGCTCGAACAGACCGAAACGGCTGATCTTGCCGGTCTGCACGCGCGCTCGATCGAAACGCAGCGCCTCGCGAACGCGGTTTTCGACCTCGCGTTGATTGCGCTGATTCTCCATGTCGATGAAGTCAATGATGATCAAACCGCCGAGGTCGCGTAGACGCAGTTGGCGGGCCACTTCTTCTGCGGCCTCGAGGTTGGTCTTCAGAGCCGTCTCCTCGATGTCGGCCCCGCGTGTCGAGCGGCCCGAGTTCACATCGACGGAAACCAGCGCTTCGGTATGATCGATGACGATCGCACCGCCCGAAGGCAGGGTGACCTGGCGGGAGTAGGCTGATTCGATCTGATGTTCGATCTGGAAGCGCGAGAACAGCGGGACATCATCGCGATAGCGCTTGATGCGATTGACGGTCCCCGGCATCACATGTTCCATGAACTTCTGCGCTTGCTCAAAGACTTCGTCGGTATCGATCAGGATTTCACCAATATCGGGCTGAAAGTAGTCACGGATGGCGCGGATGACCAGGCTGCCCTCCTGGTAGATCAGGAACGCCCCTCTCTGCTGCTGGGCTGCGGCTTCAATGGCTTTCCACAACTGCAGCAGATAATTGAGATCCCATTGCAGTTCTTCGGCGTTGCGCCCAATCGCTGCGGTACGGGCGATAAGACTCATTCCGAGCGGAACCTGTAGCTGATCCATCACTTCCCGCAGTTCCGTACGCTCGTCGCCTTCGACGCGACGCGAGACCCCGCCGCCACGTGGGTTGTTCGGCATCAGCACCAAATATCGGCCAGCGAGACTGATGAAGGTCGTCAGCGCGGCACCCTTGTTGCCGCGTTCGTCCTTGTCCACCTGGACGATCAGTTCCTGGCCTTCTCGCAGTGCCTCCTTGATGCTGGCGCGACCGGATTCGACACCAGGCTGGAAGAAGGTGCGGGCAACTTCCTTGAAGGGCAAAAAGCCGTGTCGTTCCGACCCGTAATCGACAAACGCCGCTTCGAGGCTGGGCTCGATGCGGGTAATGACTGCTTTATAAATGTTGCTCTTTTTCTGTTCCTTGTTCGCCGATTCGATGTCCAGGTCAATGAGCTTCTGACCGTCGACAATGGCAACGCGGAGTTCCTCAGCCTGTGTTGCGTTAAACAGCATGCGTTTCATGATTTGGGCTCCCGCGCGCTTTCTCGGGGGCAAGGGTCTTGTGCAGGCATTAACGGATTAGTTGTGCGGGATGCTTGAGAAGCATCCCGATCGTGCAACTAATAGGGGTATCTCGCCGACTCGATTGCTCGTCGGGCCTCGAAAGTCAAGGACTCGGGAATCTGCCAGGGCCGCTCCACAGGTGCCAGGCGCGCGCAGTTCAAGTAGTATCGCTACTTCGTGGTGAGCGTACTTAACCAGGTGATTGGCGTTGAGTAATATTGCGCAGGTTGGCGCAAGAGAGGCGGCTCAAGCCTGCCGGAAAGTGCGTCGCAATGGCTATACAATCGGCGTCGCTCGACGGTCTCACGGGTCAGCGCCTCTTTCAATCCAAAACGCAAATCGGGTCGAGTATATTCAAAATGGCCGAAGTTAGCAAAAACTCTGTTACCCAAGCGCTGATTACAGAGAATGAGCATGGACAGCGCCTCGACAACATGCTGCTCAAGAAATGCAAAGGGGTGCCCAAGAGCCACGTCTACAGCATCATGCGTAGCGGTCAGGTACGGGTCAACGGTCGGCGTGTGGAGGTTTCCTATCGACTGCAGAGTGGCGATGTGCTGCGTATCCCGCCGTTGCGAATCGCCAGAATCGAACAGGAAGTGGTCGCTGGCGCCGAATTCAAGGTGCATCTCCCCATTGTTTTTGAGGACGAAGGCCTGTTGGTCGTCGACAAGCCGGCCGGCATCGCCGTGCATGGCGGCAGTGGCGAAAGTTTTGGGATCATCGAGGCCCTGCGACGGCAGCGGCCGAATGCGCATTTTCTCGAACTTGCGCACCGGCTTGACCGCGAGACCTCGGGAATCCTGTTGCTGGGCAAGAAACGCTCGGCACTCCTCGCCTTGCAGGAAATGTTCCGCACCAGCGCTGTTGGCAGCGGCGGCCAAGGCGCCGACAAGCGTTACCTGGTCCTGGTCTGCGGTCGCTGGATGGACCCTCTGCGCAATGTTCGGCTACCCTTGCTCAAGTATATGCAGGCATCGGGCGAGCGACGAGTGCGCGTCTCCGAAGAGGGCAAGACCGCACATACCATTTTCCGCCTCATGGCGCGCTGGGAACGCTTCAGCTTGCTGGAGGCGCAGCTGAAAACCGGGCGTACGCACCAGATCCGCGTGCATCTCGCGCATCTGGGCTTTCCGGTTGCCGGTGACGAGAAGTATGGGGACTTTGCGCTAAATAAGGCGCTCTCCCGAGAGGGGCTGAAGCGCATGTTCCTGCACGCCTCGCGGATGTGCCTGCCGCATCCGCTGGAGGGGCGGGAATTGGTGGTTGAAGCGGCGCTGCCGGCAGCGCTGCAAGGCTTCGTGCACAGCATTTCGGCAAAGGAGAAGCAGGATTATGGCGAAAAGTTTGAGCTGGGGGATTGATTTGCATGGTGTTGGCTGCCCGCCTGATCTGTTTTTCCGGTGAGTTGCTGGACGGGGGGCCGGGGGTCCGCTTTACGGTCAGGCATGACGGCACCGAAGCGCCGGCATTTGCGGTACGCTTTCAGGGACGTGTCTTTGCCTACTACAATCGCTGTGCGCATGTTCCCATCGAACTCGACTGGCAGCCCAACGAATTCTTCGATGATTCCAAGGTATACTTGATTTGCGCAACGCATGGCGCGCTCTATTCGCCGGCAGACGGCAGCTGCCTGGGTGGCCGTTGTAACGGCAGAGGGTTGACGCCGCTACCCGTCGAAGAGCGTCATGGCGCGATCTATTTCATCCCCAGCGAGCAGACATCTTGAGTACCCCCGATAACGAACCACCTTGGGAACGGCAGTTGCTGGAGAAAGTCGCCTTTGCGGCGCTGCACGAGCAGCGGGCGAAGCGGCGCTGGGGTATTTTTTTCAAGCTGGCCGGCCTGACCTACCTGGTCGCCGTCCTGGTGCTGGTCGTTGATTGGGGGGGAGCCGAGCAGCGTGCCGATGGTCGACATACGGCGGTTATCCATCTACATGGCACGATCGAAGCCCAAGGCGAGGCCAGCGCACAGAATGTCAACGACGCACTTGAAGCCGCTTTCGCGGATAAGGGTACGGCGGGCGTCATCCTGCGGGTTAACAGCCCGGGTGGCAGCCCTGTTCAGGCGGGTATCGTCCATGATGAAATTCGCCGCTTGCGTACCAAACACCCGCAGATCCCGCTTTACGCCGTGGTCGAAGATCTCTGCGCTTCCGGTGGCTACTACGTTGCTGTGGCAGCGGACAAGATTTTCGTCGACAAGGCCAGCATAGTCGGTTCAATCGGCGTGCTGATGGACGGTTTCGGTTTCACCGGGACGATGGACAAGCTCGGCGTCGAACGTCGGTTGCTGACCGCTGGGGAAAACAAGGGCTTCCTCGACCCTTTCTCGCCGCAGGACGCGAAGCAGAAGGAACACGCGCGCGTGTTGCTGCGCGAAATTCACAAGCAATTCATCGAGGTCGTCAGACGAGGACGCGGCACGCGACTCAAGGAAACACCGGAAATGTTCAGTGGCCTGATGTGGACAGGCAGTCAAAGTATCAGTCTGGGTCTCGCCGACGGGCTTGGGACCGTTGGCTCGGTGGCGCGGGACGTGATCAAGGCAGAGCGGATCGTCGAGTTCACCATCAAGGAAAACATCGCCGAGCGTTTTGCCAAGCGTCTGCGTGCCGATGCGGCGCAAGGTATGACAGGCACGCTACTGGGTTTCAGCCAGACGCTGTTTCATTGACCCCGCTTGTGCCGGCCGGAATGCGCCCCGCCAGGAAGGGGAACGGTCATGATTAGCATGGTCGTGGGGCCAGGAAAAATCATGATCATTAGGCCTGCAGGAGGAATACGGTCGGACGGCGGCTGATCTCGGGGTACTGCTGGCACCGCCATTCGGAAACGGGTCGAGTCGTGATCTGTTCCCCGGCGAGCGTGAGGTCGGTCGCGACGCAGATGCGCGTGCTTGGCGCACAGGTATTGACGAGAGCGCCAAACACCTGGAGGTTACGGTAGGGGGTTTCGATGAAGATCTGGGTGCGCCGCTGCTGCCGTGACTCCTTTTCCAGTTCGCGCAAGCGTTTTTCGCGTTCTTGAGTGCCGCTCGGAAGGTAGCCGTGAAACGCGAAGTTCTGGCCGCTCAGTCCCGAAGCCATCAAGGCGAGCAGGATCGACGAGGGGCCGATCATGGGAACGACCTGTACGCCTCGCTGATGGGCCAGCGCAACCAGAGCGGCGCCCGGGTCGGCAACGGCGGGGCAGCCGACCTCAGAGATCAGTCCAAGGTCGTTGCCCGCTAGAGCCGGTGCCAGAAGCCGGGGTAGCGCGCTGGCCGCAGTATGTTCGTTGAGCTCCAGAATCTCGATCTGCTGTAGCGGCTTGTCGGCAGGCAATGATTTGAGGAAGGCACGCGCCGTCCTGGCGTTCTCGGCGACGAAATTCACGAGTCTTTGCGCACAGGCCCGAACGGGTTCTGGCAGCACGTTCGTCACCGGCGTTTGACCAAGCGGCACCGGGATCAGGTAAAGCCGGCCTGTTTTCATCAAGTTAGCCTCCAGATGATCTGCTGATGATCAGAATACCGAGACGTTTTCGATCCGCAGCAGGTCACAGAGCGCGATCAGCGGCAGTCCGATCAATGCATTCGGGTCTTCGCCGTCGATTCTGGCAATCAGGGCGATTCCCAACCCCTCCGATTTGGCGCTACCGGCACAGTTGTACGGTTTTTCCTTGTGCAGGTAGCTTTCGATTTCCTCGTCGGTCAGGTTCCTGAAGGTGACCAGTGTCGCCACGCCACGCTGATGGGCATTGCCAGTTCTTGCATTCAGGAGGCAAAGACCAGTGAAAAAGTTCACGCGGCGACCGCGCATGACCTGCAACTGGCGCAGCGCATTGTCGTGTGTTCCCGGTTTTCCGAAAATCTGGCCGTCAAGGCAGGCCACCTGGTCGCTGCCAATGATCAGAGCGTCACGGTGCGAGCTAGCGACGGCGCGTGCCTTGGCTTCCGACAGGCGTAGGGCGCCTGCTTCAGGGCTTTCATCCGCAAGCAGGGCTTCGTCAACGGCGGGATTGGCAGTCTCGAACGGCAATCCGAGACGTGTCAGCAGAACACGGCGAAACGGAGAGGTCGAGGCGAGAATGAGTTGCGGCTTGGGCATCGGCGGATCAACTTCAGCGTGGAAACCTGAGCAAGGCGGAAAAACAGTCGCATGCAACGATTTGCAGCGTCGCCGCTTTGACTTCAAAAGCCGAAGATAATATCATGCGCCCCTTGTGTCGCGTCGAGTTGTGATCAAGGTGATTGACAGCCAGGTTTTTGCAAATGAAGGAGGTTCGTTGCAAGGCGAACTGCCGGTCGCAGCGCTGACGCGATTGCTCGATTTGTTAGCCGCTGCCGATGGCTTTCTGAAGTACCGGATCAAGGGGCAAATGGGGCCTTACAATCGCCCACAGTTTCTGGTGGAGGTTGATGGCGTCATGTCGTTGTGCTGTCAACGCTGCCTCGAGGCAATTGAGCACCCGATCGAGGTACGTAGTCTGCTTGAATTTGTCGATAGCGACGGCGACCTGACGCAGGAGGAGCTGGAGGATGACTCCAGGGACTTTCTACCCAATCAGAAGGAACTCGATATTGCCGTATTGATCGAGGATGAAATTCTGCTTGCCCTTCCGATCGCACCGCGCCACGACGATTGTCTCCCGCCTGGAGCTGCTCGGGGGTCGGCAAAAGTGTCGCCGTTTTCAGTGTTGGCCGGCCTGCAGGGCAAGGCCGAGTAAGTTTGATTCTCTAGGAGTTCGTGATGGCTGTGCAACAGAACAAGAAATCCCCTTCCAAGCGTGGCATGCATCGTGCGCACGATTCCTTGAGCAACATGCCCCTGGCCATCGAGCCGACGACGGGCGAGGTCCATCTGCGCCACCACGTCAGCCCAACGGGTTTTTATCGGGGCAAAAAGGTCATCAAAAGCGCCAGCGAATAACCCTTCGGGATTGGGTGGGCGCCTTCCCGTGATCGAGAGTTGCCAGTCCCGGTCGGCCATCGCATGACCATTACCGTCGCCATCGACTGCATGGGAGGGGACCATGGTCCCCGCGTGACCGTTCCGGCAGCCATCCAGTTCGTGCGCAACCATTCTGATGTCCGTGTCATTCTGGTGGGTCTGACCGAGAGCATTCGTCCTTTCCTGGGCGACGCTGCGATCGGTCGGATTACCGTACGTCATGCCACGGAAGTGGTGGCGATGGATGAGTCGCCGGCGCTGACGCTGCGTACCAAGAAAGATTCGTCGATGCGTGTCGCCATCAACCTGGTCAAACAGGGCGAAGCGGATGCCTGTGTTTCGGCCGGGAACACCGGTGCGCTGATGGCCATTTCCCGATTCGTCCTGAAGATGCTGCCTGGTATCGATCGACCGGCAATCTGTGCAGTGCTGCCGACGCTCACCGGGCATACGCATGTGCTTGATCTCGGCGCCAATGTGGATTGCAGCCCCGGGCATCTGCTGCAGTTTGGCATCATGGGCGCCTCGCTGGTTTCTGCCATTGAGCATCGGGATCGACCAACAGTCGGGATCCTCAACATCGGCGAGGAAGACATCAAGGGCAATGATGTCGCGAAGCGGGCCGCCGAGTTGCTCTGGGCATCAGGTTTGAATTTCATCGGCAATATCGAAGGTGACGGACTCTACAAAGGTGAGGCAGACGTCATTGTTTGCGATGGCTTTGTCGGCAATGTCGCGCTGAAGGCGTCGGAAGGTCTGGCACAACTGCTGGCTACTTTCCTGCGGCAGGAATTCCGGCGGAATCTGTTTACCAAGCTGGCGGCGGTGGTCGCCATGCCGGTACTCAACAAGTTCAAGAAGCGGGTTGATCACCGCCAGTACAACGGTGCTACCCTGCTTGGCCTGAAGGGTATCGTCGTCAAGAGCCATGGATCGGCTGATGTCCTGGCTTTTACGCGCGCGCTGCAGCGTGCCACAGAGGAGGCCCGCAGTGGCGTTCTTGCGCGCATCAGCGAACGCATTGCGCAGCAACAACCACTTCAGGAGACCGCCTAGCATGTTCTCCCGCATTACCGGGACCGGCAGTTTTCTGCCCGGCCCTCCCGTCAGCAACGACGATCTCGTGCGCCGTGGCATCGAAACCAACGATGACTGGATCACCAGTCGCACAGGGATACGCTACCGTCATCTCGCGGACAACGGCGAGACGTCCAGTGATCTGGGCCTGGAGGCGAGCCGCCGGGCGTTGACGGCCGCAGGTCTTGAGGCCTCCGATCTGGACCTGATCATCGTCGCGACCTCGACCCCGGATTTCATTTTTCCGAGTACTGCTTGCTTGCTACAGGGCAAACTGGGGAATCATGGTGCTACGACGTTTGACGTGCAAGCGGTTTGCAGCGGCTTTGTCTACGCGCTGGCGATTGCCGACAAGTTCATCCGTTCAGGCAGCCATCAACGGGCCTTGGTGGTCGGAGCCGAAGTCTTCTCGCACATTCTCGACTGGTCAGATCGCGCCACCTGCGTGTTATTCGGCGATGGTGCCGGCGCAGTGGTACTTGAGGCGTCAGATCGAACAGGAATCCTGGCAACCGCCCTGCATGCCGACGGAGCGCACCACGGTATCCTGTCGGTTCCGGGCAGCGTCAGTGGCGGCCGGGTAACTGGCGATCCTTTCCTGCGGATGGATGGGCAGGCGGTGTTCAAGTTTGCCGTGCGTGTCCTTGCAGAAGTTGGCGAGGAGTGCTGTCAGGCGGCAGGCATTGCCTCGTCAGGGGTCGACTGGCTGATTCCGCACCAGGCCAATATTCGCATTCTTGAAGCCACGGCCAGAAGAATGAAAATGCCGATGGACAAGGTCATTGTCACCGTGGACCGGCACGGCAACACCTCGGCGGCCTCGGTTCCTCTGGCTCTGGATGTGGCCATTCGTGATCGACGCATAGAGGCCGGACAGAAGATCATGCTCGAAGGTGTGGGTGGTGGCTTTACCTGGGGCGCAGTTCTGCTTGAACTCTGACGGTCATGACTTTTCCCGGCGCCCCCGGCCATTTACCCGCTTGCGTGAAAAGTGTGATTCGTAAGTCGCTGACGAGACTTTCAAATTTAAGGAAGTATGCATGACTTTCGCGTTGGTTTTTCCCGGTCAAGGGTCGCAGGCAGTGGCAATGATGGCAGCCTACGGCGACTCTGCGGTCGTACGGGCCACTTTCGCCGAGGCATCGGAGGCGCTGAACCAGGACCTCTGGCAACTGCTTGCCGAGGGCCCCGCAGAAGCCCTGGCACAGACCGTCAATACACAACCCGTGATGCTGAGCGCCGGTGTGGCGGTCTATCGCCTGTGGCTCGACTTGGGTGGCAGGCTGCCGACGGTCGTTGCCGGGCACAGTCTCGGCGAATACACCGCGCTGGTGGTTGCCGGAGTGATCGCCTTCAAAGATGCCGTGCCTCTGGTTCGCCTGCGTGCAGCGGCGATGCAGGAAGCAGTTCCCGAGGGCGAGGGGGCTATGGCCGCCATTCTCGGCCTCGATGACGACAAGATTGCCATGGCCTGTGCCGAAGCCAGAGCAGCAGGCAGCGCTGCCGAGGTGGTTGAACCGGTCAATTACAATGGGCCCGGGCAGACCGTCATTGCCGGCAGCAAGGCAGCGGTGGAACGAGCCTGCGCCGAATGCAAGGCGCGTGGCGCCAAGCGCGCGCTGCTGCTGCCGGTTTCCGCGCCCTTTCACTCCTCGCTGATGCGGCCGGCGGCTACCAAGCTGGCCACCCGACTGGCCGAGTTGAATTTTGCCGCCGCACAGATGCCGGTCATCAACAATGTAGATGTGGCGATCGAATCGGACCCCGACCGGATCAAGGATGCTCTGGTTCGGCAGGCGTACTCACCGGTGCGCTGGGTCGAGACGATCCGAAAAATGGCCGCCATGGACATCACGACCGTCGCCGAGTGCGGACCTGGCAAGGTTCTGGCGGGTCTCAGCAAGCGCTGTGCAGACCAGTTGACGAGTATCGCACTGGCTGATCGGGCAGCGATGGAAGCTGCCGTCACCAACCTGGAGTAAGCCCCCCATGCTGGAAGGACAAGTGGCCCTTGTGACCGGTGCGTCGCGGGGTATCGGTCAGGCAATCGCACTGGAATTGGGTCGCCTGGGAGCGACCGTGATCGGGACGGCAACCAGCCCCGAAGGCGCTGCAAGAATCGCAGCATACCTGAACGACGCCGGCCACCAGGGCGAGGGAGCGCTCCTGGAGGTACGCGATGCCGGACAGATTGATGCCCTGGTCGGCCATATCGAGAAGACCCATGGCCCGGTATCGATCCTGATCAACAACGCCGGCATTACTCGCGACAACCTCGCGTTGCGTCTCAAGGACGACGAGTGGGACACTGTCCTCGATACTGACCTGAAATCCGTATTCCGGCTTTCCAGGGCAGTCATGCGCGGCATGATCAAGGCCAGATACGGGCGGATCATCAACGTGACCTCGGTCGTCGGTCATGCCGGCAATGCCGGTCAGGCGAATTACTGCGCAGCCAAGGCTGGCGTCGCCGGCATGAGCCGAGCCCTGGCTCGAGAGCTCGCCAGTCGCAATATCACCGTCAATTGCGTGGCGCCAGGGCTGATCGACACGGACATGACGAGGGCACTCGATGACAAGCAGAAAACGGCACTGCTTGTGAATGTTCCGCTCGGTCGCTTCGGAGCGGCTCATGAAGTGGCCGCTGCGGTGGCTTTTCTGGCCTCGGCAGGGGCGGCTTATGTCACCGGTACAACGATGCACGTCAATGGTGGCATGTTCATGGCTTGAGTACCCCTGGAAGTCTTCGGCTGCCAGGGTTCTGGCATGATAAAAGAGAACAAATTTACCCTGGGCGATCGGGTGGATCATTGGTAACTTGCAGCCGTTTTGTTAGAATGGTACGTTTTGTTTTACATTTGAACCTTGAGAAGGAAGACTTTGATGGAAAATATTGAGCAGCGTGTCAAAAAGATCGTCGCAGAACAACTCGGTGTCAATGAAGCGGACATCAAGAACGAATCTTCGTTTGTCGATGATCTTGGTGCTGATTCGCTGGACACGGTGGAACTGGTGATGGCGCTGGAAGAGGAGTTTGAGTGCGAGATTCCGGACGATGAAGCAGAAAAAATCACTACCGTGCAGCAGGCCATCGACTACGTGACCGCTCACAAGAAGTAATCGACCAGCATCCCTGCGGACAGCTCGCTGTAGTGGCAGCGTCCTGCAGGATGGATGAGTGAAGAGGGATTCCCCTTTTCCACGTGTATAGATCGTCGGAGTTCAAGTTGGCACGTCGCAGAGTCGTCATCACAGGCCTAGGCATCATTTCTCCAGTCGGTAATTCCGTCGCAGAAGCCTGGCAGAACATTCTTGCGGGACGCTCGGGGATAGGCCGGGTGACCCGTTTCGATGTCACCGGCTTCCCCGTGCAAATCGCTGGTGAGGTGCGTGATTTTGATGTTGGCCGGTATCTCTCGCCGAAAGAAGCGCGCCGGATGGACGTTTTCATCCACTATGGAATGGCGGCGGGACTGCAAGCCATACGGGATGCCGGCCTCGATGCTCAGCCAGTCGCACCGGAGCGGGTTGGGGTGTCGATTGGTTCGGGGATTGGTGGCCTGCCAATGATCGAAAATACTTGTGACGACTTTTCCGTGGGCGGCGTGCGCAAGATTTCGCCGTTTTTCGTTCCCGGTTCGATCATTAACATGATCTCCGGTAACCTGTCGATCATGTGTGGTTACAAAGGCCCCAATATCTCGCTGGTCAGCGCCTGTGCGACGGGCACGCACAGCATCGGCGATGCTGGTCGTCTGATCGAATACGGGGATGCTGACATCATGATTGCCGGCGGTTCCGAAGGCTGTATCTCGAAACTCGGCCTGGGAGGTTTCTGTGCACCGCGAGCCCTCTCGACGCGCAACGACGATCCGCAGACGGCAAGCCGCCCCTGGGACAGGGATCGCGACGGCTTTGTGCTCGGTGAAGGAGCTGGCGTCGTGGTTCTCGAGGAGTATGCGCATGCAAAAGCGCGTGGCGCCCGGATTTACTGTGAACTTGCGGGCTTCGGCATGAGTTCGGATGCCCACCACATGACCGCACCCTGCGAAGACGGAGAAGGTGCCGCGCGTTGCATGGTAAACACCTTGCAAAATGCCGGACTGAATGTGGATCAAGTGCAGTACATCAATGCACATGGGACTTCGACGCCGCTCGGTGACAAGGCCGAAACCATTGCTGTCAAGCGGGCGTTCGGCGAGCATGCGCACAAGTTGGTGGTCAATTCGACCAAGTCGATGACTGGCCATCTGTTGGGCGCCGCAGGCGGTATCGAGGCCCTGTTTACCATATTGGCGATCTACCACCAGGTTTCGCCGCCGACGATCAATATCTTCAATCAGGATGAGTCCTGCGACCTCGATTACTGTGCCAACACGGCGCGTCAGATGAAGATCGACGTCGGGATTTCGAACTCCTTCGGCTTTGGTGGTACCAACGCCACCGTTGCTTTCAAACGTCTCTAGATCCCGTGTCCTGCTCACGGGCCGGCACACGGGCTAGGGTGGTCGTGCTGCTGCGATAAGGTGCGGGTGCTTTTCCCGATCACCATTGAGCTGCGCCGTTCGCGTTTCCTGTCCTTGCTGATGGTCTTGCTGCATGCTCTGGCAGGCGCTTGTCTATGGGTCCTGCCCTGGGCGGCGACACGCCAATGGCTGCTGCTGATCGTCGCGCTGTCGCTATGGCACGCGCTGCGACCGTCGAGAATCGTCGGCTTGCGCCTCGGTGAGCACGGTGAACTAACTCTACTGTCTAGCGACGGCGTTTCGGTTCTCGTCTCACCGCAAGCCGACAGCACTGTGTTCAGCCAGTTGATCGTCGTACGCACGCGGGATGGCGATCACGGTCGGCTGCCTAGCCTGAGCCTGGTCCTGCTGCCCGACAGCATGCCAGCAGAGCAATTCCGCCTGCTACGCTTATGGTTGCGTTGGCATGTCCGTGTCAATCCTGGTGATCAGGCCGAAGGCGGCGTCTGATCACGGTATTGCGCGCGCGCGGCAGTGTCTCCGGATAATTGCAGCTGAAGTGCAGCCCCCGGCTTTCGTGGCGCCGCAGCGCGCAGCGGATGATCAGGTCAGCGGTGACCACGAGGTTGCGCAGTTCAATCAAATCGTGACTGACCCGGAAGTGCGAGTAAAAATCGTCGATTTCGCGTGTCAGCAGGCGGATCCGGTTCTGCGCGCGCTGTAATCGCTTGGTGGTGCGGACAATGCCGACGTAGTCCCACATGAAGCGGCGTAGTTCATCCCAGTTGTGAGAAATCACGATCTCTTCATCCGGATCACTGACGCGGCTGGCATCCCAGAGCGGAAGCGCTGGGCAATCTCTTGCAGGCTGTTCGAGAATGTCATTGGCCGCAGCCTCGGCGAATACCAGGCATTCGAGCAGCGAATTGCTGGCCAGCCGATTGGCGCCGTGCAAGCCGGTGCACGAGGCTTCGCCGGCGACGTAGAGACCTGGAATGTCGGTGCGCGCCCGCAGATCGGTGACGACGCCGCCACAAGTGTAGTGCGCGGCGGGAACGACCGGAATCGCCTGGCGGGTGATGTCGATTCCCAGGTCGAGGCAGCGCGCCAGAATGTTCGGGAAATGCTCGCCGAGAAAATCGGCTGATTTGTGCGAGATGTCGAGATAGACGCAATCCAGGCCGCGCTTCTTCATCTCGAAATCGATCGCTCTGGCCACCACATCACGGGGGGCTAGTTCGCCGCGCGCATCGTGCCAGGGCATGAACCGGGTGCCGTCGGGCAACAGCAGGCGTCCGCCTTCGCCGCGTACTGCCTCGGAGATCAGGAAGGACTTGGCCTGTGGATGATAGAGGCAGGTGGGATGAAACTGGATGAACTCCATGTTTGCGATACGGCAGCCGGCACGCCAGGCCATGGCGATACCGTCGCCGGTCGAAGTGTCCGGATTGGTCGTGTAAAGATAAACTTTGCCAGCACCACCGGCAGCGATCAAGGTATGTCTTGCGCCCACCGTCAGGACTTCGCCGCTGGCATTGTCGAGTACATAGGCACCGTGGCAGCGCTGGTCTCCGAGTCGCAGCTTGTCACCGGTAATCAGGTCGATGGCGATGTGCTGTTCGAGGACCGTAATGTTCGGCTGCTGGCGAATCAGGCTGGTCAGCGTGTTCTGAACCGCGAGGCCGGTCGCGTCAGCGACATGAATCACCCGCCGTGCGCTGTGACCTCCCTCGCGGGTCAGGTGGTAGCCGTCGTCATCACGTGTAAAGGGAACGCCCTGTGCAATCAGCCAGTCGACGGCGCGACGACCGTTTTCGATCACGAAGCGAGTCGCTCGGGGGTCATTGAGCAATCCACCGGCAGTGATCGTGTCGCGAATGTGCGCTTCGATCGAATCGCGGTTATCGAGCACGGCCGCAATGCCGCCCTGCGCCCAGCTCGACGCACTGTCTTCAAGGCTGCGCTTGCTAACTAGTGCGACCCTGTGGGTCGGTGCCAACCGGAGTGCTGCAGCTTGTCCAGCCAGACCACTGCCAATGATGAGAACGTCGAAGCAGAGCGCCAAGAGAGTTCTTCCTGCCAAAAAGGGCTGCAACTATAGCACGGGAAAACACGACGACAAGCCAGGTGCCTCGGTTCAGAACGCCGGCAATGATGCCGATTCCTGCCGATTCTTCAGCCAGGCCGAGAACTCACGCCCGAGTTCCGGGTGGGTTTCCCCGAGAACGACGCTGGCCTGCATCAGGCCGAGTTTGCTGCCACAGTCGTAGCGCTGGCCGTGGTAGCGGTAGGCCAGTACCTGCTCGCTGGCCAGCAGGGCGGCAATGCCATCGGTGAGCTGAATTTCGCCACCTGCACCACGTGGCTGCGTGCGGATCAGGTCAAATACCGCCGGGGTCAGGATGTAGCGGCCCGCAACCGCGAGGTTGGAAGGGGCTGCGCTCGGGTGCGGTTTCTCGATCAGGCCCTTGATATTCACCAGATCGGGCGACATCGGTTCGCCCTTGACGATCCCGTAGCGGTTGGTCTGATCCTCCGGCACCTCCTGTACGGCGAGGATGCTGCACTGGCGTGCGGCGAACAATTCGGTCATTTGTCGCATGATCGGTGGCGTGCCGATCATCAGGTCATCGGCCAGCAGAACGGCGAAGGCCTCTCCCTGCACCAAGCGCTCGGCGCAGAGTATCGCGTGCCCAAGACCCAACGCCCTCGGTTGGCGCACATAAACACAATCCATGTCGTCCGGCTTGATCGAGTGCACCAGCGCCATCAGCTCATCCTTACCCGTGGCGGCAAGTTCTGCCTCAAGCTCGTAGGCGGTATCAAAGTGGTCCTCGATCGAGCGCTTGTTGCGACCGGTGACGAAGATCATTTCCCGAATCCCGGCTGCGTAGGCTTCTTCAACCGCGTACTGTATCAGTGGCTTGTCCACCACAGCGAGCATTTCCTTTGGGCTGGCCTTGGTGGCCGGCAGGAAACGCGTGCCGAGACCCGCGACCGGGAATACCGCTTTCTTTACCACCAAATCGACTTCCAGCCTGGTCATCATGAACTCCGGTTGGGTATGGTTAATGTGCAAGTCGCGTCGGCGACTCACGAATCTCCTCCCTCTCCACTCGCGGGAAAGCCTACATAGGGTTGGGGGAGGGAAGCGGTCATCACCGTTAGCGCGCCATTCTATCGTTTTCGTACCCCCGGATGCCGCTCTTTTCCCCGAATACGGCACCGGATTTCTTTCCACTGCGGGTTGGTCGCTGCGGGCAAGGCGGCCAGCCTGGGTCAGGGAAAGCGCGCGGCGGTCCACGACATGCCGCCGGATACCGCCAGCAGCGACGCGATCAGCAGGGTGACGCAAAACGCCAGGTACAGTCTGGGGCTGCCGGTCCGGTCGGCCATCGCGAGGATGTGCAGGGCACCCCATGCGACGGCCAGGCCGACGATCAGTGGAATCACAAGTACCTGCAACTCGACTCTGTTGAGCGACAGCATTCGGTTTTCCCGCCAGGGGACGGAGAGGAAGATGCCGAAGGTCCAGAACAGAGCGGTACTTCCAGCGGCGCAGATCACGGCAACAGTGCGGATGATCCATTTTTCCATAGACAGTCCTTGAGTGGTGGCCGGGTTGTGATGGCAGTGGCCGACCGGCAGCCGCTTGCCTGCCGGTTTGTGTTTCTCAGTAGATGAAACGCGCGCGCAACTCATCGAGGTTCAGTTGCTGCAGGATCTGTTCGAGTCGCGTCGTGGCGTTGCCGCGCGCGACACCGGTGTGCCTGGCGATGATCAGTTCGTTCTTCATTGAGTGTTCCCAGCCGACGAGCTCGGTCACCGTCAGTTGATAGCCCTGCGCTTCGAGCTGCAGGCAACGTAGGGCATTGGTCAGCTGGCTGCCGAATTCGCGGGTGTGGATGGGATGCCGCCAGAGTTCCGACAGCGGCATCTGCGCCAGGGATTCGCCTTTCCTGCTGCGCAGCACTCCGGCGACTTCGGCCTGACAGCAGGGGACGAGAACAATGAACTTCGCCTGCTTGTGGAGGGCGAAGCGGATCGCATCGTCAGTGGCAGTGTCACAGGCGTGCAGGGCGGTGACAATGTCCACCCGCGCGGGTAGCTCAGGCGACTCGATGGCGTTCTCGACGCGCAGGTTCAAAAAGGACATGCGCGTGAAAGCGAGTCGGCTGGCGAGACAGCGCGCGTGCTCGACGAGTTCTGCGCGGGACTCGACACCGTAAATGTGCCCCTGGTCGCGGTGACTGAAGAACAGATCGTAGAGGAGGAAGCCGAGGTAGGATTTGCCTGCGCCGTGATCGACAAGCGTCAGGCTGCCACCACTGTCGGCAATCTCGGCGAGCAGCGGTTCGATGAAATGGTACAGATGATGGACCTGCTTGAGCTTGCGCCGGCTGTCCTGATTGAGTTTGCCGTCGCGGGTCAGGATGTGCAACGCCTTGAGCAGTTCGATCGACTGCCCGGGCCTGATTTCGGGGATCGCCGACAAGCGGATACCTGACACGGGATGGAAGGAGCTGCATTTTAACGCTTTACTCGGCTGCAAGCGCCGAGCTGGCCAAACAGGTGGGATAATGGCCATCTTTCAGATCATCCGTACCTTCATGGCCATCCAGTGGTATCCCGGTCACATGACCTCTGCGCGCAAGAAAGCGGCCGAGACGATGGCTTCTATCGACGTGGTCATCGAGGTGGTCGATGCACGCCTGCCCGAGGCAAGCACTAATCCCCTGGTCCGCGAGCTTCGCCTGCTGCGCCAGCGTCCGTGCCTGAAGGTCCTGAACAAGGCCGACCTTGCAGACCCGCAGGTGACGCAGGCATGGATCGCCTATTACAACCGGCAGGAGAGCGTGCGCGCGGTGGCGCTGTCGTGCAAGAGGCCCAGCGAGGTGGCCCGCCTTCCCGGCCTGTGCGAGGCTCTGGCACCCCATCGCAGCGAAAATACCAAGCCGCTGCGGATGATGATCATGGGCATCCCGAATGTCGGCAAATCGACGCTGATGAATGTCCTTCTCAAGCGCAAACTGGCCAAGGTCGGCGACGAACCGGCAGTGACCCGCGCGCAGCAGACCTCGCTGCTCGATCTAAGGCACTCGATTACCGATACACCCGGACTGCTTTGGCCGAAAATCGAACATCCAAGCGATGGCCTGATGCTCGCCGCAAGCCATGCCGTCGGCCAAAATGCGATGATCGACGAGGAAGTGGCCAACTTTCTTGCCGGACTGCTGCTGGCACGTTACCCTGCCTTGCTGGCAAAGCGCTACGGCTTCCCTGTCGATATGAGCGAGCACTTCGATGCCGTGACGGTGATTGCCGAGATCGCCAGACGCCGCGGCCTGCGCGTCCGTGGCGGGGCAGCCGATCTCGAAAGGGCAGCGAAGACGCTGCTGCAGGATTACCGGGACGGTCTGCTCGGCCGCATCAGCCTAGAGACCCCGGCAACGCGCACTGTCATGCTGGCGGCTGCCCGGGCGCAGACGGCGATCCTCCTGCCGGCAGCGGACAACCGGTTACCGACCGCCTTCACTTGAGCGATGCTGAATTTCCTCCCGGCGCCGTTGATCGGCCTGATGGCCTTTTCGCTGCTGGCGATCAACTCGTTCTTCTGGGTGCCGGTCCTGTTGTTCCTGGCCGTCTTCAAGCTGCTCCTGCCGTTCCGATCGGTTCGCCTGCGCCTCGACCCGATGCTGGTGCGCATTGCCGAAGCCTGGATCGCATGCAACAGTGGCTGGATGGCGCTGACCCAGAAAGCGCACTGGGATGTCCAGGGGATCGAGGGGCTCGACCCGCGCGGTTGGTATCTGGTCAACTGCAACCATCAATCGTGGGCCGACATCCTTGTCCTGCAACATCTGTTGACGCGGCGCATTCCCTTGCTCAAATTTTTCCTCAAGCAGCAACTGCTTTGGGTGCCGGTGATGGGTCTGGCTTGGTGGGCGCTCGATTTTCCGTTCATGCGCCGCCATGGTGAAGAAGTGCTCAAAGCGCACCCGGAATTGCGCGCCATGGACCAGGAGACGACCCGCCTGGCCTGCGAGAAGTTTTCGCTGATCCCGACCAGCGTGATGAATTTCTGCGAGGGAACGCGCTTCACGCTGGCCAAACATCAGCGGCAGCAGTCACCGTATCGTCACCTGCTGAAGCCGAAAGCCGGAGGAATTGCGCTGGCTTTGAATGTGATGGGCGACAAGTTCCACGCGATTCTCGATGTGACCATCGTTTATCCTGATAGGGCTCCTAATTTCTGGGAATTCCTCTGCGGCAGGATGCGGCGCGTGCGGGTTCGCGTGCAGAGGATTGCGGTGCCCAAGCATCTGGCGACCGGAGACTACGCTAATGACCCGGCGATTCGCGAGGCCTTCCAGCAGTGGATGCAGCAGATCTGGCAAAACAAGGACTCGCAGATCGAAGGACTGCTCGCAAGCGACTGACCGCGGCCCGCCCCTGGCTTCCCGCCCTGGTCAGGCAACGGCCACCGCCCGCATGGGATCCAAAATGAATACGCAATTCCCGCAGTTCCGAGCGCCTGACGTATCATCGTATTCTTTCGCTTCAGATCAGAGATGCCATCGCTCCAGATCGTCCGCAGCAAGCTGCAGCGTCCCCGTGAGAGCGGCGACTTCATCGCGCGCAGCGAGTTGCTGGCATTGCTCGAGGCTGGCAGCAACCGGCCACTGACCCTGCTGGTGGCACCCGCAGGTTATGGCAAGACGGCGCTCGTCGCGCATTGGCTCGCTGGCCGTAATGGCCTGGCTGCCTGGCTCTCGCTCGACCGCGATGACAGCGATCCGATCGTTTTCATCCACTACCTCGCCACCGCGTTGCGCACGGCGGTTCCCGATGCCTGCGCCGAGACGCTGGCGCATCTCGATGCCGTGCAGCAAGTGCCGTGGGCGCTTCTTGCCGGTAGTCTGAGCAATGATCTGGCAGCGCTGCCGGTTCCGCTGGTACTGGTGCTCGACAATTATCACCACATCGATTCGCCACCGATACACGCACTGCTCGATCGCCTGCTGGCGCATCCGGCGAGTGCTCTGCATTTGCTGCTGATCGCCCGGCACGATCCCCCCTTGTCCCTGGGCGCGCTACGCGTCCGCGAGGAGGTGAACGAGATCCGGATGCGTGACCTGCAATTGAGCCAGCGTGAAACGGCGATCCTGCTCGAACGCTGTACCGGACATCCCATCTCGGCAGCGGCGCTGGACAGACTACAGACCTGCTGCGAGGGCTGGCCGGTTGGCGTTCGCCTCGCAGCTCGGGCGCTACGAAGACAGCGCGATGTAGTCGACGTACTGGAGCCCCCCTTCAGCGGCAGTACGCGCGAGGTCGAGCAATATTTCTTCGAGGAAGTGCTTGCCGGACAAAGCGTAACCACACGTGACTACCTGCTCAGGACCTCGATTCTCGACCGTTTCTGTGAGCCCTTGTGCAACGCCATCCTCGGGGAAGTTCGCGATGGGCATTCCTTCATGCAGTGGGTGTCGAGCGGCTCGCTGCTCTGCATCGCCATCGACGATCACCTGAATTGGTATCGCCATCTGCGTCTGTTCCGGGAGTTTCTGCAGCGGCAGCTCGACCTGCATTATCCGGCGAGCGAGATCGCCGAACTGCATCGCCGTGCGGCAGCCTGGTTCGAAACGCAAGACCTGCTCGAAGAAGCGATTCCGCAAGTGCTGGCTGCAGCCGGTGCGACCGCGGCAGGCCATCTGCTGGTGCGTCACGGCCGGCGACTTCTCAACCAGGAGCAGCGGCCACGACTCGAACGTTGTCTGCGTCTGTTGCCACCTGATACCGTCGAAGAGAAACCCGAACTGCTGCTGCTCAAGGCCTGGCTGATGTATCACCAAGGGCGGCATGTCGAGACCCCGTCGCTTCTCGACCGGATCGAGGTGTTGCTCGAAAGCGCCGCTGATGATCTGCCCGCGGCCGCTGTGCGTGACAACGTGCTAGCGCTGCGCAGCCTGCAGCACTACCTCGAAGGGCAGGCGGACATGGCCACCCGTGCTGCCGAGCAGGCGCTGCAGAGCCTGCCGAAGGAGTATGCGCAGGCCCGCGTCCTGGCCCAGGCAGTCATCGCAGGAGCCCGGCAAATGTGCGGCGACCTGGTCGGTGCTCGTCAGAGTCTGCATGCGGAGCTGGCACGGGCGTCGGGACCGGTCGACGTTTGCCAGGCGCCGCTGCTTGCTGCCTTGTGCTTCATCGACTGGATGGCTGCAGATCTGTCGGCACTTAAGTGGACCGCCAACCAGCACTACCCGCTCTGTGGAGATCGTTTGCCCGGCGTAGGCAGTCCGGTCCTCGGACGCTACTTCCATGGCCTGGTACAGTATCAGCGCAACGAGCTGGCGCTGGCCGAGGCCACGCTGCTGCCTGCACTCGCCCCGGGGTCGGCGCCGCGGCCCGGCTACCGAACCGAAGTTTCCTTCGTTCTGTCAGCGGTCTATCAGGCGCTCGGCCAGACCGATCTGGCGCGCGAACTCGTCGATACGGTTTGCGAGCACCTGCGGCGCAGCGGCAATTCGCCGGCTCTGTTTCGTGCGCACGCCTGTCAGGCCGACCTGGCGCTGCGCCAGGGGCGGACTGATGCGGCCCGGGAATGGGCACGCAACTTCGATCCCGGTCCGATCCAGTTTGTCTACCGCTTCAGCAACGCGCCTCACCTGACTCTGGCCAGGGTGTGGATCGCCGAGGGAAGTGCCGAAAGCCACGAGCAGGCGACTCGCCTCTTGCAATTGCTGGAAACCGAGTTGATGGCCAGGCACAACGTCCGTTTCCTGATCGAGGTCCTGGCGCTTAAGGCGCTGCTGCGGCATCTCCACGGCGAGGAGACAGCCGCTTGCGAGCTGCTGGGCCGTGCCGTCGTGCTTGCGCAGCCCGGAGGTTTCATCCGGTTGTTCGTCGATCTTGGGCAGGAACTCGTGCCGCCGCTGAAACGGCTGCAAACCGGCCAGGGGATTGTCGGCCACGCCGCCCATGTCCGTTACGTCGGTCAGATCCTCGCCGCATTCAACGACGACTGGCTGGTCAATGCAGGACGCCAGCAGATGGCTGCAGACCTGACCCGCCGTGAACTGAAGATTCTCAAACTGCTCGCTGTCAGGTTGAGCAACATCGAGATTTCGGAGGAATTGTGCATTTCACGGGCGACGGTCAAGCGGCATACCCAGAACATCTATCGCAAGCTGCGCGCTTCAAGCCGACGTGAAGCCGTCTTCAAGGCCAGGACCCTCAACCTTCTTGTCGACGCTTGAGCGCTTTCCCGCCCAGGCTGCCACCATCGTGGTTTTGCAGGGGCAGGTTTCCTGCCATGGCTGGCTGTGAGCATATCTTCCTTGACCTTAATCAAGGATACGGGCCGTTTATCAAAAAATGGCCCATTTCATGGCCCATTGCGGGCCCATTTCGGCTTGTCCGTTTTTCTCGCGATGGCATAATTATGAGTTACGCGGATGCCCATAACAAAGTTTTCTCAGAGGTACGATGAATGTCTTCATCATTAGGTCGGGTAATCGCAGTGGTTTCGCAAAAGGGGGGCGCTGGCAAGACGACGGTTGCCATACAGCTCGGGGGAGGGTTTCATGCCATCGGCGCTTCGGTGCTGCTGGTCGACCTGGATCCCCAGGAAAGCGCGCTGCGCTGGGCGGAGTCGGCGCCCTTGCTCGACTCGGAGCTGCAACTCGATGTTCGCAAGATGTCTGGCCTGGAACTGATCAAGAAGGTCGCGGAACTGCAGACCGAGGCCGACTATGTGGTTCTCGACACCCCGCCGTCGATCTACCACCCGTCTACGCTGGCCGCGCTGGCGGTGGCGCATCTGGCCATCGTACCAGCCGTACCGAGCCCGACCGACCTGTGGTCGACGCTGGCAGTCGAGCGCCTGATCCTCAATCGCATGGAGCAAAGCCATCGCCTGCACGGCTGTATTCTCCCCAACCGTGTGCAAAATACCGCCCTGGCTACGGATGTGCTTGAACTATTGCATGAATTTACCTTGCCCATCCTCGATGCTATGCTCTGCCAGCGCAATGCTTATGCGCAAAGTGCAGTGATCGGCGCATCGGTTTTTCAACTGGCCTCTGGTGCTGACGCCGCTCAGGATGAGGTTCGCAAGCTGATCGCTGCCGTTCTTAAACAATTGGGAGAAAACTGATGATTACACCCACACGTACTACCAACAGCAACAAGACCGCTTTGCGCGCCAGTCTCAAGAAGGAAGATGAATCGCTCGCCGAGCGTCTGGTGGCCACCGACGTTGCACTGGTCGTCCCGCCGGAACCCGAAGCTCCCGCCGCTGACGCGCCAGAAACCCAGGCAGCACCGGCGCCGGTGCGCAAGGCCGCAGCCAAGCCAGCGGACGAGGTGACGCCGGCAGCCGTAGTGGAAGCCCCCGGCAAGGCCGCGAGAAAGGCGGCGCCGGCAAAAAACAAGTCGGAAAAAGGCGCCGTTAAAGCTGCAAAGACCAAGCCGGGCAGCAAGAAATCGACCAGGCCGCAGCCGCAGGCCAAGGTAGAAGCCGCCGCCGAGACCGGCAAGAAGACCGCCGGGCTCGAGGAAGCGCTGGAAAAGATCGAAAAGGCAGCCAAGGCAAAGGGCGACAAACTCGTCCGCTACACGGTGGAATTGCTCAAGAGCGAAGAGGCGGCCATCGAAGCCGTGCGCACCGAGTTGTCAAAGGCGGCGGGTTGGGCAGCGAGCAAGTCCGACATCCTGCGCGCCGCAGTGCGCCTGTTTGCCGAGCAGAAGGTCGAGCAGATGAAAGCTTTGCTCGCCGCGGTAAGCATTCCCAATAAGGGCAAGAAGAACTAGAACTGATCAAGCGTGGCAGCAATGGCTTGCCTGAAGTCTTTCCCCCGCGGTGGCGGACCTGCACGATGGTAGGCCATTGCCCGAGTGAATTTGTGGATATTTGAAGTGGTGCCGACCATCGTCGGCATGTTTTGACTGTGCGCTGCTCGAACGGGCAGATAACCAAGGGAGGTCGTATGTTTAGTAGTCTGATGCCGCAACGCCGGGAATTCTTTGAACTTCTCGCGGCGCATTCTGAAAAGGTCGCTGCCGGGGCCAATGCAACCCTGCGTCTGATTAATGGCCTGGGCGATGGCAGTGGCAACGCTGCGGCGCTGGTCTCGGAGGTCAATCTCAACGAAAAAAGTGCCGATGAGATCAAGGCCAAAGTGATCGCTCGTCTGCACCAGTCCTTCACCACGCCGATCAATCGGGACCAGATCCATTCGCTGATCAGTGACCTCGACATGACGCTCAATGTCCTGCAATCGGTGGCCAACGCCATTGACATGTACGGCATCAAGCAGTCGACGATCGAAGCCCGCGAAATGGCTTCCTTGAGTGCTGATGCCTGCATGCGCCTCAACCGAGCAGTCGCGGCTTTGGGCGACAAGGCACGTGGCGAGGAAACACTGAACCTGTGCAAGGAAATCGAAGAAATCGAAACCAAGGCCGACAAGGTGCAGCAGAAGGCGATCACCGAGCTTTTCAAGGAGGGGGCCAACGTCTGGCAGACGATGAAGATGCGGGAGTTCTACTCGCTGCAGGAATCCGTCCTCGACTGCTGCCAAGACGCGGCCAAAATGATCGAAGAGATCCTGATCGAGAACTCCTGAGAGGTAGCGCAAAATGGAAGGCCTAAATATGAGCATCTGGACGCTGGCGCTGCTGATTGCAGTGGCGCTGGCGTTCGACTTCATGAACGGGTTTCATGACGGTGCCAACTCGATCTCGACGATTGTTGCAACCGGCGCCCTGACACCGAAACAGGCGGTACTGTTCGCCGCATTCTTCAACTTCGCCGCGCTGTGGGTATTCCAGCTCAAGGTGGCGGCGACGATCGGCAAGGGCACCGTCGACCCGAGTTTCGTCGATTATTATGTGATTTTCGGGGCACTGGTCGGGGCGCTCGCCTGGAACATCATCACCTGGTATTACGGCATTCCGTCTTCATCGTCACACGCCCTGGTCGGTGGTCTGGTCGGAGCGACGGTGGCCAAAGCCGGCTCGGGCGCGCCGATCGTCTGGGAGGGTTTCGGCAAGATCCTCGCCTTCATCATCATTTCGCCGCTGGTCGGGGTGATCATCGGCGGCTTGCTGATGGTGCTGGTATCGTGGATCTTCCGTAACACTTCACCATATCAGGCCGGTAAGTTCTTCAAGAGCGGGCAATTGATCGCTGCTGCAGCGTACAGCCTGGGCCACGGCGGTAACGACGCGCAAAAGACGATCGGCATCATCTGGCTGTTGCTGATCACTGCCGGCGTGGCGACCAAGGACGTGGCGACGCTGCCGACCTGGGTGATCTACTCGTGTTACTTCGCGATTGCCTGGGGAACCTATCTGGGTGGCTGGCGAATCGTCAAGACCATGGGCACCAAGATCACCAAGCTCAATGCGGTCAGCGGTTCATGCGCCTCGATGGGCGGGGCGATCACACTGGGGTTGGCGACACTGGGAGGCATTCCGGTGTCGACGACACATACCATCACGGGTGCGATCATTGGTGTCGGTGCAGCGACCGACGTCAAGGCGGTACGCTGGGCGATCACCATGAACCTGCTCGTTGCCTGGATACTGACGATTCCGGCCTCTGGGTTGATTGCGGCGATCTTCTGGTATATCGGAACCAAGTTCCTGTAGCCCAAGGCATGCTTGCACACATGCAACGGACGCCCCTGCCATGGGGCGTTGCGAACAACAGATGATTATCAAGGGAGTGATATATGTTACCCAAGCGAACCCAGTTTTTCGAGCTTCTCGAGGCACACAGCGAACGGGTTCTGGCAGGTGCGAGTTCGATGCTGCGCCTGATCAACGACCTCGGAGTCAACCCGGAGGAAGTGAACGCGCTGATCCAAGAAGTTAACATGAACGAGGCGAGCGCCGACCAGATCAAGGCAGACCTGATGCTGATGCTGCACAAGTCCTTCGTGACCCCGCTCAACCGTGACCAGGTCTACAACCTGACACTGGATATCGACCGGATCATGAATTCGGTGCAGGATGTCGCGCAAGCGGTCAACATCTACCACATCGGCACATCCAATGCCGAGTCACGCGAACTCGCGTCGATGGCCGTAGATGCCTGCTCGCGCCTGACGCGAGCGATTGCTGCCCTGAAGGAACAGGGTCGCAGCGAGGTCAGCGTGAATCTGTGCGTCGAAATCGAACGCATTGAAGAGAAGTCCGATTTGGTCATGCAACGGGCAATCAAAACCCTGTTCCAGAACGAGGGGGATGAGCAGGCAGCCCTGAGGGCGTTTGCCTTGCGGGAGTTCTATTCACTCCAGGAGAAGGTGCTTCGCAATTGCAAGGCCTCGGCCCAGATGCTCGAAGAAATCCTGATCCAGAATGCCTGAGACCTGACCTGTGCACACGACGCCCCGGCAACGGGGCGTTTCCTTTGAATATATCCGAAAACTACGAGGCTTCCCGTCGTCCCCCATCCTTGACTCGTTGCAATCTCCCGTGAACCGAACTTCGGACTACAATTCGCTCGCGCATTAGCGGCGGAAGAGGGCACCAGGGAGAACCCTGCTGCGGATATCCCTCCACCCAGGCCCGCTCAGCGTGACCTTCCTTCCGGATTTGTTCACCTGCCTTCGCGGAGAACGCCCATGTTGCCCAGCAACCCGATGGCTACCTTGTTCGGCAAGTCGCCGTTCAAACCGCTGCCGCAGCACATGCGCATCGTCATCGAATGCGTCGAAGAAGTGCCGCGGCTGTTCCAGGCCCTGATTGACAACGATCAGGAACAGCTTGAAGAACGCAAGAACCACATCTTCGTCAAGGAACGTGAGGCTGACGCGATCAGAAACGAGATCTGTGAGCATTTGCCGAGAAGCGCTCGTCTGGCGACGGGCCGGCAGGATCTGCTGGAACTCCTGGCCGCACAAGATGCCATCGCCAATACTGCGCAGGACATCGCCGGCTTGCTAGTGGAACGTAGAATGGAGATGCTCCCAGGCATGGACGAACCGCTGATGCGGCTCGTGGTCCGCTGCATCGATACTTGCCGGCTGGCGCATGCGATCATCGAGAAGCTGGAAGAGCTGCAAGAAACCGCTTTCCGTAGCCGCGAGACCCGCCAGTTGGATGAGATGCTTGTCGAACTGGGAAATATGGAATCCGATACGGATCTGATGGGAATGGCGCTGGCCCGTGTCTTGTTCGCGGAAGAGGACAAGCTCAAGCCGGTGTCAGTAATATTCTGGTACCAGTTGATCCAGTGGGTTGGCAATCTAGCCGATTATGCGGAGAAGGTCGGCGACCGGCTGCGTCTGCTGATCTCTCGCTGACTATCACGAGTCCAGGAAGAAAGCCAGCCCATTTAGGCGCCCGTTTAGGCCAGCCCATTTCCGACTTCATCCCTCCGAATTCTGGCCACTTCGTTCGTATGTCCTGCAAGGGGGTCCGCCAGCAAAGGCGGTAGTAGATAGTATTTTATGGAAATCATCGATCAGCATCAAACCTTGTTATATGTCCTGGCTCTCGCCGGTGGCCTTTACATGACATGGGGAATTGGCGCCAACGGAATCGCCAGTGCCATGGGCACTTCGGTTGGCTCGGGAGTGATCACCATCAGACAGGCGGTAGTTCTGGCTGCGATCATGGAATTCTGCGGTGCTTATCTGGCCGGCGGAGAAGTCGCCGACACGATTTCGACCGGCATTATCGACGGCAGGCTCTTCGAACCTGTGCCACATCTTCTGGTGCTCGGCATGATCGGGGCGCTACTGGCGGCGGGAATCTGGCTGATGGTCGCCAGCATGCGCGGCTGGCCGGTGGCAGCAACGCACGCGATCGTTGGTGCCGTATGCGGGGTGGGTGTTGCAGCCCTCGGCGTGCATGCGGTACATTGGGAAATGATGGGCGAAATCGTCGCCACTTGGCTGCTCTCGCCGGTTCTTGGCGGTACAGTGGCCCTGCTGCTGACCATGAGCATCCGCAAGCTGATTTTCAACACTGTCAACCCGATCGCCCGGGCCCGCAAGTGGGCGCCAATGTATGTCTTCCTGGTCGGCTGGATGGTTTCTCAGGTCACCATCAGCCAGGGCCTCAAGCACCTGAACATCCATTTCCACGTGTTCTCGGCTCAGCTCCTTGCAATCGTGATTGGTGTCGTCCTGGCCCTTGCCGCCCGGCTGATGATGAGCCGCATCCAACTCGATGAGCGTGTCGACCGGACCTTCCAACTCGCCAGTGTCGAGAGACTGTTTATCCCGCAGATGGTGTTCACCGGCGCGGCGATGGCCTACGCGCATGGCTCGAACGAAGTGGCCAATGGGATTGGCCCGATGGCTGCGGCAATTCAGATCCTCGTGAGCCGGGAAATATCTGCCGATTCGCCAATCACGCCCTTCCTTTTGTTGCTCGGCAGCGTCGGCATGGTCGCTGGTCTGGCGACCTACGGTTACAAGGTGATGGCCACCCTGGGCCACAAGATTACCGAGTTGACACCAACTCGAGCCTATTGCGCGACCGTTGCCACCGCTTTCGTGACCGTGGCCGCTTCCGGCCTGGGCTTGCCAGTGTCCTCCACCCATATCGCGGTAGGTGCGGTGATGGGTGTCGGCATTGCCCGCGGAATCGGCGCCCTGGACCTGCGTGTGATCGGTGGCATTATCGTCTCCTGGTTGATCACGGTGCCGGTTGGGGCACTTCTGGGGGCCATCATCTTCCATCTCCTGAATACCGTCCTTGCATAACCATGAGGGCGACACTTTCCTCCGGATACGGGCTGCCGTGCGCCGTTCACTGATCGATTGAAACTGCAGCCATGCTGGAACTGCCTACCCTGCCCATCAAATCGCTGCAGCATTTCAAGGGGATCGATTTCCCGGAGGACATTCGCTTTCGCCAGATTCTCGTGACTGGCCCACCTGGTGCCGGTAAGAGCACCTTGATCGTGCGTCTTGGCGGCTGGTCCGAAGAGGGTTATCTCGATCTGGGTCGCAAGCATTGGTGGCGCTCCGAGATCCTGTCGGTGCGGCCGCGAGAGATTCATCTTGGACTTCCATTTCAGGGTCTGGCCAACGCGGTCTCGGTTTTTGATGCCGAGTTCCTCGATCGCGATCCGCTGCCACCCGTCGATTTGCACCGTATCGTCTTGCCACCTTGCAAGCGCTATTTCTTCTCGGTCGACTGGTATCGGCGCTATGTGTTTGAATTCATGCTGCCGCCTCCCGAACTGGTGTTCGAGCGCCGGGTCGAGCGGGCTCGCCACAGCACCCATCCGGTCGATGCTCAACTCAGTCTGGAGATCTGTACTGCCCAGCTTGCAGTTTTCCGCAGGGTTGCCGAGTTTTTGCACCGCAAAGGTTTCCAGGTGTATCTCCGTGAGGGGGCAGATGGCCACCCGAGTCGTTTCCTCGATCCGCAGTCACAGCCATGAGGACGATGGCCACCCGGCGCTCGTTCAAGCTGTCGAACCTGTTGGCGTGGCTAAAAGGGGTTGCTGCCAGACTAGGCTTCGGCTGGGGGCGTGACCTCCGGCTGGGCGACTCGTACCGATTGGGCACCAGCAAGGTGCGGGTTCCTCTTGGCGGTCTGCCGATCGAGATCTCGCTCGGTCTCAACGACAAACGCCTGCATCTCTACCCTGAGACGCGTCTCAACGGGCGGGGCGAACCGGTCAGACTGGGCAGCTTCATCCTCGTCGATCCCAGCGCCCATCGTCGCCGGATCAGCGGTTTTCTGCGCCTGACGCCGAGAAGTTGGTTGTCGCTGGGTTCGGCAGACATGCTCCAGAAGGAGCTATTCGATTACCCGGCAGCCGTGGATGACGAGCACCTGGTCCTGATCCACGGCCGCGATGCGCTGGTTTTTCGTAATCTGAGTGACGCCGGCACGCGGATCGGACCCGCCCCTGCAGAAGATGGCTGGCTTCGCGAGAGACTCTGGCGGCGGCTACGCGAGATCTTCGGTGGTCCAATCGCGCTGTTACCCAAGGATGAGGCGATGCAACTCATCGAAGAGGTCAATCGGCTATTGCGGAAAGAGATTTATCGCCCGCTCGATGAGCGGGGTCTGCCTGGCGGCTTACTGCTCCTACCGTCGAAGCTCACACCGATTATCGTCGCCGACATGCATGCCCAGATCGACAACCTGTTGACGATCCTGAGCCAGAATGCTTTTCTCGATGCGATCGAGCAAGGCACGGCCGTGCTGGTGATTATCGGCGATGCGGTACATTCCGAAATCGACGGGCAGTTGCGGGAGATGGAGAGTTCGATGCTGATGATGGATCTCATTTTCCGGCTCAAGCTGCACTTTCCGGAACAGGTGTTCTATCTTCGCGGCAACCATGATTCCTTTTCCGAAGACATGTCCAAGGACGGCATTCCACAGGGCTTGCTGTGGGCCAGGGAACTCGGCGAGCGACGCGGTACGGCCTACCTGAAAGCCATGGAAGAGTTCTACCGGTTGTTGCCTTACGTGGTTGCTTCCAAGGATTTCGCGGCTTGCCATGCGGCGCCGCCGACCAGCAAGGTCGATGTCGAGATGCTGGTGCAAATCCACCGCCATCCGAGGCTGGTCATCGAGTTGATCAACAACCGTCTGCAGCGGCCGAACCGGCCCCAGGGCTATCGCCGGCGCGATGTCAAACGCTTTCGCCAATGCCTGCAAGTGAGCCCGGAAACTCCCTTGATCGTTGGCCATACACCGATCAACCGTGAGGATACCTTGTGGCTCAACGTCGATGGGATTGCCAACCACCATGTGCTGTTCAGTGCCAATCCCGATCAGGTCGGCGTCTTCACCCGTATCGGCAACACCATGGTTCCTTTGCGCTACCCGGTTGACGCATTGACGTCGATCATCAACTCATTCGACCCGGCGCCTGGCTGAGCAACGAAGGCTGGCCGTCATCCAGGCTCTGGATGCAGCCGTGGCCGGCTACCCGATGATCTGCTCTGGTTATTCTGGTGGGCGATAGTGGGTTCGAACCACTGACTTCCACCGTGTGAAGGTGGCACTCTACCACTGAGTTAATCGCCCGGAGCGATGACGGCATCGCAAGATCTTGACTACTCCTCCGGCCGTAGCAGGAGTCAACTGTCGCCGCAGGACTCAAGACGACAGAACTCTGGTGCCGACTACCGGATCGACAAGAAGCCGGATTACATCACAAGTCGGTAGCTCGGTCAATCCGATCGAAAGCGATTTCATACCCATCGCACCGCTCTGCAGAGCGCCCGGAATCGTGATGGGCATAATAATAATTGATCTAGGTCACCCCGAACGGCACCTTGAGCTGCTAAGGTTTAGGCTGTTCCCGGGAATGCTTTCTGTGCAAGGAGAAAGAAGCAATGAGCATCGCAGCAGCAATAACCCCCCCACCCCAGGCAGCCAAGCGGCGGCTGATGTCGGGCAACGAAGCGGTGGCGCGGGCCGTGTGGGAGGCCGGGGTACGGGTGGCTGCAGCCTATCCGGGGACCCCCGCAACCGAGATGCTCGAATATGTGGCGACGTATCCGGATATCTACACCGAGTGGTCGGTCAACGAGAAAGTGTCTCTCGAAGTGGCCTTCGGCGCCACCATGGCGGGTTCGCGCAGCTTCTGCGCGATGAAGCATGTCGGCATGAACGTCGCTTCCGACGCCCTGATGACGATGACGCTGACCGGCGTCACGGCGGGTCTGGTGATCGCGATCGCCGACGATGTTGGACTCTCGTCGTCGCAGAACGAGCAGGATTCGCGCTACTGGGGCCGTTTTGCACATGTCCCCCTGCTCGAACCGGCCGACTCGCAGGAAGCGCATGACTTCACGCTGGCCGCCTTCGAAATCTCGGAACGCTTTGAGGTCCCCGTGATTATTCGTCTGACGACCCGCATCTGTCACGTCAAAGGACTGGTCAGCATCGGTGAGCGCAACGAACGTGCGGCCACCGGGTTTACCAAGGACGTCAACCGCTGGGTAATGGTGCCGAGTGGTGCCAGCCGGCGTCTGCCGCTGATGTTCGAACGTGAACGCCGGCTGCGCGCCGAGGCCGAAAACTCCGCGCTCAACGTCATTGAACCGGGCAGCGATCGTCGCCTCGGCTTCATCACTTCCGGCCCAGCCTACATGCACGTGCGCGAGAGCTTCCCTGACGCGCCGGTTTGCAAACTCGGCTTCACCTTCCCGCTGCCTTTTGACCTTCTGCGCCGCTTCGCCGGAAAGTGCGAACAACTGCTGGTTGTCGAAGAGGTCGAGCCTCTGATTGAGACCGAACTTAAGGCGCAGGGAATAATCGTCAGCGGAAAGGATTTTCTGCCGCTCATCGGCGAACTGTCGCCGCAGGTGCTCAAGCCGGCAGTCGCCCGCCTGCTTGGCGAGCCGGTATCCGCACAGGCGAAGGCGGTGCCGATGCAACTCTTTCCTCGGCCACCGACGATGTGCGTCGCATGTCCGCATCTAGGCGTCTACTACACGCTTTCGCAGTTGCGCAATGTCACCATTTCGGGCGACATCGGCTGCTACACGCTCGGCTTTGGCCAACCATGGAACGCACTCGACGTGTGCATCTCGATGGGCGCCTCGATGGGCATGGCGCTGGGCCTCGACAAAGGGCGCAGCGACGTCGAGAAGGACCAGAAGATCGTGGCCGTGATCGGCGATTCGACCTTCCTGCATATGGGCATGCAGGGCCTGCTGGACATCGTCTACAACCGTGGCAACGTCACCGTCCTGTTACTCGACAACCGCGCCATCGGCATGACCGGCGGGCAGGACAATCCCGGCAGCGGCCGTGACATCCATGGCAAGGAAGCTCCGCGCGTCGATTTCGCCACGCTGGTCAAGGCCCTTGGAGTGCGGGCGGAACGTGTGCATGTGGTTGACGCCTACCAATTGCCGGTGCTGCTGAGGACCCTGCGTGCAGAAACGAAAATTCCCGAGCCCTCGGTGATCATCACCAACCAGCCCTGTGTACTGATCAAGGACTACCACGCACTCAGGCCATACCGAGTGATCGAGGACAGGTGTACCGGTTGCGGCAACTGTGTCGATGTCGGTTGCCCGGCGATCCATGTCACACGCCGCGACCGCGTCAGGAAGGCCAGCGGACGCGAAGTCGATCTCGCTTTCGTGCGCATCGAAAGTGCTGCCTGTACCGGCTGTGGCCTGTGCCTCCAGCCCTGTGCACCCGATGCGATCGTGCATGTCGATGCCCTGGCGACGCCGATCAAGGTCGTCAGAAAGAGCAGCGAGCTGGTGAAGGCTCCTCAAGATGTCTGAAATGAGCCGCTTCAACACCACCAACATTCTCGTCGTCGGCACCGGCGGCCAAGGGGTGATGACCGCCACCGAGATCCTTGCCGAAGCGGCGATCGCGCTCGGCCATGATGTCAAGAAAACCGAAGTCGCCGGCATGGCGCAGCGCGGCGGCGTGGTCTCGTCGCACCTGCGCTTTGGTGCGAAGGTGTTGTCGCCGCAGATCACGCCCGGCACCGCCGATGTCCTGCTGGGTTTCGAAGCCGCCGAAGCAATGCGCTGGCGCCACATGCTGCGTCCCGAGGGTCTGGTGCTGATGAACACCGGCCGTCTCGTGCCACCGATCGTCGAGCTTGGTCTCTACGACTATCCGGATGACCCGGTGACTGCAATGCGCGCCGCCGGAACACAGGTCTTCTCCTTCGACGCCTCACGAATTGCCCAGGAACTCGGCGACATCCGGCTGGGCAACACGGTCATGCTCGGCGCCATCTCGGACCATCTGCCCTTTCCGGCCGAGGTCCTCGAGGGCTGCATCCTCAAGCGTTTTGCGCACAAGAAAGCAACACTCGTCGAACTCAATCAGCGCGCTTTCGCCGCCGGTCGCGCAGCCGCCGAAGCGGCGGCGAAAGCCGAAGCCGACGCAGGTTGCCACCTGCTCCCATGAGTGGGTATCGCAGGCAAGGAAGTTCAGTGAGAGGGGAAGATGGCTGCCAATGACAGCCTTTCCTGCCAACGAATACAACCACCCAACCACCGCAGCAGCTTGTTTTGCCGGCCCTGAGCCCGGCCTGACGCCATCACTCTTGGTCCGGTGTTTTTGCAGAAATCACCTTTGGGCCGATTGTTGAGCGGGTGCCCACCCGATGCCCGCTGATCAGCCTGCAGACATTACAAGCCAGTGAACAATGACCGGCAATATCACCCAGCAACACCGAGGCGAGCGCGCAGCTCGTCCAATTCCTCGAGCAGGTCGGCCATCAGCGCAGCCAGTTCAGGAACTGCATCGAAATCGCGTTCGAGTTGCCGCATGCGCCGCGCGCGCAGCAGGCTGTGGCTGGAAAAACACCATACGCCGGCGACGCTCTCGGCGTGCGGAAACAACCCGTCCTCGATGTGGCGCAGCAGCCAGCCGGGTTCAACGGTACATGCCGCCGCCAGTTGTTCGAGTGTCAGCCAGCTACTGTCGATCAGGCTACCGCTCAGGATTTCCTCGTCTCGCATGGCTCAGTCCCTTCCTTCCTGGCGCGGATCGAAGGCGAGTTCCCGTGCCATGGTTTCGTAGAGTGCGCGCGCCCTAGCCGTATCGGCGGAGGGCAGAACCACCTGGATATCGAGCAGCAGGTCACCCGCCTGAGCGCCCGGAATGCCCTTGCCGCGCACCCGCAACTGCCGACCGCTTTGCGCGCCTTCGGGGATGCGTACCTTGACGCTGCCCTGTGGCAGGTCTACCGTCACCACTGTGCCCAAGGCAGCCTCCCAGGGTGCCACCGGCAGCGTCAGATGCAGGTCGCGACCCTGTACGCGAAAACGCGGGTGCGGCCTGAAGCGCACTTCCAGCATCAGATCCCCGGCTGGTGCGCTACCGATCCCAGGTGCGCCCTGCCCAGCCAGACGAATCACCTGACCGGCGTGCACGCCTTGCGGGATTTTGACGTTCAGCGTGCGGTTTTCCAGCACGACGCGGCCTTGTGCGTCGATTCGCGGCGCACGCAGCGAAATCTGCCGGGTCGCTCCGGAAAAGGCATCTTCGAGGTCGAGCAGTACCTTGGCGTGATGATCCTCGCCGCGTGCCTGGAAGTGCCCATGCTGGCCGGAATTGAAACGGTGCGCAGCGCGCGTACGACCGAACAGTTCGGCGAAGAAATCGGAAAAATCACCCGCTTCACCCGGCGAAAACCCCTGTCCAGAAAACTCGAAGCCGGCATCCCAATCGGGTGGCGGCTGAAACTCCTGGCCCGGCTGGTAGCCACGTCCCAACTGATCGTAGGCGGCACGTTTTTCCGGATCCGAGAGCACCGCATTTGCCTCGTTGAGTTCCTGCATGCGTGCTTCGGCATTCACTTCCTTGGAAACGTCCGGGTGATACTTGCGCGCCAGTTTTCGGAAGGCCTTCTTGATCTCCTCCGCGGTGGCGTCGCGCCGAACCCCGAGAATCTGATAGTAGTCCTTGAATTCCATACATGATCCTCAATCGACATAGGATGATCGTACAACGACGACCCATCCTGCTGAAGCGCGGTGAACCAGGAAACGGTACATCGATATTGAAGTCTGTCGAACCGCCCCCAATTGGTGCAATGCAGTGCCAGTCTTGGCACTCTCGCCCATTCATTATATGGAGGATTCAACATGATCTATCGCTCTCTGTTTCCCCGCGACGTGTTTGCGGAACTGGATCGGCTGCAGCGTGAGATGCAGCAGGGTTTTCGTCTTTCTCCGAGCATTCGCGGCATCGCCCGCGGCGGATTTCCGGCGATGAACGTCGGGGGCACACCACAATCCGTTGAAATCTATGCCTTCGCACCCGGCATCGACGCGTCCAGTCTCGACGTGCAGATCGAGAAAGGCATGCTCATCATTGCCGGCGAGCGCCAGCGGCAGGCTCCCGGCGCAGACGCCACGGTGCATATCGACGAGCGTTTCGAGGGCCGCTTCCGGCGCGTGGTGACGCTACCCGACGACATCGATCCCAACCTCGTCGACGCAAAGTACACCGACGGCGTGCTGCGCATCAGCATCGCCCGCAAGCAGTCTGCACTACCACGCCGGATTACCATTCAATAAGGAGAATCGAAGATGTCCGACAACAGCCAAGTCACGAAACCGAGCCCCAGTGATGAAGCGACCCTGCTCCCACCGGTCGACGTCATCGAGGACGCATCGGGAATCACCCTGTATGCCGATATGCCTGGAGTGCCCAAGGACAAACTCCATCTGCAGGTGGAAGCCGACACCCTGACGATCGAAGGTGGGATCGATCTGGAAATGCCCGGCGGCATCGAAGCGAGTCACGCCGAAGTCAGCCTCTCTCGCTACCGGCGGGTATTCACCCTCTCCAAGGAACTCGACCCCAACAAGGTCAGCGCCGAGTTCAGGAACGGCGTGCTGAAGCTCTCGATCCCCAAAGCAGAGCACGCGCAGCCGCGCAAAGTCGAAGTCAGGGTGTCATAAGGGTGACGTCTTCCCGGATCATCCATCACTCATCGACATGAGTGAGCAAGACCGACGAAATCTACGTCTTCCAGACTGCCCAAGGCTACCAGGTCGGGTTAGCGCATGCAACCCGACCTGTTTATTGTCGACCCGACAGGCGCAACGCCGAACGTGCTGGTACCCTGAAGGAGTAGAATTCGCTCCGTGACCGCCCTGCTCGTCCTGACCAATCTGCCCGACCGACCTGCTGCCGAAGCCTTGGCGAACGCACTCGTCGAGGCTCGGCTGGCGGCCTGTGTGAATATTCTGGCACCGTGCCGATCAGTCTATCGCTGGCAGGGAGCCATCGAGGCGGCCGAAGAAGTGCCGCTACTGATCAAAACCAGCAGCGAACGTTACGCCGCACTTGAAACGGCGATTCGCAGCCACCACCCCTACACGCTGCCAGAAGTGATCGCATTGCCAGTGGTGCAGGGCCTGCCGGCATACCTCGCCTGGGTAGACAGCGAAACGCGCGGTCCCGACTGATTCCTTCAATACTCCCGCCATGACCCACAGGCTGCTCTGCTCACCGTTCTTTCTCGTGCTCGCCTTTCTGTTGAGCACGCTGGCAGCCGCCGACGAGTTTCTCGACCCAGCTGTCGCATTCCAGCCTAGCGCACGCGCGATCGACGGACAAAACATCGAAGTGCGCTTCGAAATCGCCAAGGACTACTACCTCTACCGAGACAAATTCCGTTTCATTGCCGAGCCGTCGGCGGTACAACTCGGTACGGCGATTCTGCCGCCGGGCAAGGAAAAACACGACGAGATCTTCGGCAAGGTCGAGGTGTATTACGATCAGGCGGTCATTCGCCTGCCGGTTGAGCGCAATCGTTCGGGGCCGCTGCCGCTGATCCTCAAGGTAACTTCGCAGGGCTGTGCCGATGCCGGCATCTGCTATCCGCCGCAACAGCAGCAGCTCAGCCTGCAACTGCCCGATCAGGCAACTGCGCCGGCACCTCCCCCGGGCCAGGGCCCGGCCACCGACGAGTCGGGACGCATCGCGCAGTTGTTCAAGCACGCCGGCTTCTGGGTGCTGTTCGGCAGCTTTTTCGGCTTTGGGCTGCTACTGTCGCTGACCCCCTGTGTCTTCCCGATGATTCCGATTCTTTCAGGGATCATCGTCGGCTCCGGCCGCGACAGGCATGGCGTGTCACACGTGCGTGCTTTTCTGCTGTCGCTAGCCTATGTTATCGGCATGGCGGTCAGCTACGCGGCGGCCGGGGTCGCTGCCGGGTTAACCGGCACACTGCTGGCGGCAGCGCTGCAGAATCCCTGGGTGCTGGGCAGCTTTGCCGCGATCTTCGTGCTGCTGTCGCTGTCGATGTTCGGTTTCTACGATCTGCAACTGCCCACCGTTCTGCAAAGCAAGGTCTCGGAAGAAGCCAGACACCTGCGTGGCGGCTCGCTGCCCGGCGTTGCGGCGATGGGCGCCTTGTCGGCGATCATCGTCGGCCCCTGCGTCGCCGCACCGCTGGCTGGCGCCCTGCTGTATATCGGCCAGACCGGTGATGCTGTGCTCGGTGGCGCGGCGCTGTTCGCAATGGGTCTCGGCATGGGCGTGCCGCTGCTCGTCGTCGGCATGTCGGCAGGTACGCTACTGCCGAAGTCCGGCGCGTGGATGGAAGCAATCAAGAAAACCTTTGGCGTGATTCTGCTGGCCACCGCAGTCTGGCTTGTTTCACCGGTCCTTCCGGTAGTCGTGCAGATGCTGGCCTGGGCCCTGCTACTGATCGTTCCGGCGGTCTACCTGCACGCGCTCGATCCACTGCCACCGCACGCCAAAGGCTGGCAGCGTTTCTGGAAAGGCATGGGCATCGTCATGCTGCTGTTCGGTGCGGCGATGCTAATCGGCATCCTGGCCGGCTCGCGCGACCCGCTACAACCGTTGTCTGTATTGCGCAGCAACGCGGCAAGTGGCGAAACCAGGCCATTGGCGTTCACGCGCGTGCGCTCACTGGCCGAACTCGAAACCCGTATTGCGGCGGCGGGCAAACCGGTGCTGCTCGACTTCTATGCCGACTGGTGCGTATCTTGCAAGGAGATGGAACGTTTCACCCTTGCCGATGCGCGCGTTCAGGCCAGGCTCGCGGGCTGGACCTTGCTGCAGGTCGATGTGACGGCCAACTCCGAGGCCGACCAGGCACTACTGCAACGCTTCAAGCTCTACGGTCCACCTGGACTGATCTTTTTCGACCGGAATGGCCGGGAGATCGAAGGCGTACGCGTTGTCGGTTTCCAGAACGCAGAGGAATTTCTCAGGCTGCTGTCACGTTTGGGCTAACGGCCATGACTTTTCCAGACACCCCTCAATCATGAAAGTCATGACTGTTTCTCTCCCCTACAAGAGGGGAGGGGAGGTTCTTGAATCGCTGACTCGACTTCCACAGTAAAGGCCTGACCACATCCAACCAAACGCCGTCATGGGCATATTTGATGCGGATTCAGAACATGCAGCCCGACAGCGGAACAAAAAGCCACGCAGTTACGCGTGGTTGCGGGGTGTTTTGTGGAAGGCTTCGGATTACGCCGAAAGCCTCCAATACAGAAGCTAGCGAACCGGCGTAAAACCGCGCCGTTGCTTGGTTGTTCGGGTTCCAGTCTGGAACATGGGCACAATTGTTGAAGCCTTGCCCCTATTCTGCCCGATCACAATCACCTCCGCCCCACTCAGTCACGGCGCTTGCACCAGAAACAGCAAGCCCCGCGCCTTCGCTACCGTGCCACTGACTGAACCATGCCGAAGGCTTCGCCATCGGCTCTATCTCTCCCGCTACCGCCACCCCTTCTAACCCGCCCCACTTCGCCACAGCGCAGGCCAGCGATAAAGCCGCTCGCCAGCTTGCGGCTTGCTAGGGCTACCGTCGGGGGGTATCTGAACCGCCGCTGCCCTTGCGCCCGGTGTTCATAGTCAGTTGAACGATGCGCGGCTACGGGGTAAATCGCCCGCGATTCAACATAACAGCGCATTACCCAAAATGTGCCAGTCGCTTCGCAGAGCTTCGCTTGGTTGGCCATCGCTTCGCGCCCTTCGGGTTCGGGCAATGGTCTGTGATGTCTTGCGCCCCTTCGCCGCTCACCCCGCTATTCAGCGCGTCCGTGCCCTCACGGCATGGTGAACGGGTGTTGCTGCGCTCCGCTGTCAGGGTCGCTAGTTGCAGCAAACCCGAACTCCTGAGCGTTCGCCTTCATCGGCCTTGCATAACTCTCGTGTTCTTCCCCAGAGATTGTCAGACAATAGCGGCTTTAATCGGATGCCTGTTGGATGGGCACGCCGACTCGCCCGAATCGCCAGATTACCCAACAAGAAAACAAGGGGAGTGCTGCACTGATGGCCAAGACCACCTTCGACACCAACCCGGTGTTGCTCCAGACGCAGCTCAAGACCTGCGAGGACGGCAAACTGCAACTGCCGGACTTCCAGCGCAGTTGGGTCTGGGAAGAAGAACGCATCATGAGCCTGATCGCCTCGGTGTCGCGGGGATTCCCGATGGGCGCGCTGATGTCGCTTAAATCGAAGATTGACACGGGCGTTGTCTTCGCCTACCGCCCCCTTGAGGGCGCGCCGGTTGCGGCACAGATGAAACCTGAACAATTGCTGCTCGACGGCCAGCAGCGCATGACTTCGCTTTACCAAAGCTGCATGCGCCGCCAAGTGGTCTCGACCATCACCGCCAAAAAGCGGCTGGTCAAGCGCTGGTTCTATATCGACATTCGCAAGACACTGAATACCGAAGCTGATCGCGACTCGGCGATCTTCGCAGTGCCAGAAGACCGCAAGCTGAAGGAAAACTTTGACAAGGACATCGTGCTCGACCTGTCGTCGCCGAAGCTTGAATACGAACATCTGATGTATCCGCTCAACCAGGCATTCAACTGGGACACATGGCAGGAAGAATTCGGCGACTACTGGATTGCCAAAGGCAAGTCCGAGATGCGCGAAGTCTTCAAACAGTTCAAGAACGACGTACTGAAAAGCTTCACCGAATACCAGGTGCCTGTCATCGCCCTCGGTGCCGACACTTCGCACGAAGCCGTTTGCCTTGTTTTCGAGAAGGTCAACACAGGCGGCAAGGCGCTCGATGCCTTCGAGCTGCTCACGGCCATGTACGCTGCCCAGGGTCACAAGCTGCGCGATGACTGGCTTGGCGACGAAAAATCCGAAAACGCCGATCTCAAACTCGGCATCCAGAAACGTCTCGCCATCTACGGCCGCGCCGCTGGCCAGGCGCAAGGCATCCTGGCCAATGTGGCCGCGACCGACTTCCTGCAAGCCATCGCCCTGCTGCACACCAAGGAACTGCGCCTCGTCGCAATAGCCGACCCAAGCAAGAAGGAAAGCGAGTGGCCGGCCGTCCGCGCCACGCGCCAATCGCTGCTCGATCTGCCGCTGGCCGCCTACAAGAAGCGTTGCAACGCCGTCCGTGCCGGGTTCGAGCGCGCCGCAAAATTCCTGCGACAACAGCAGATTCACCGGGTCATCGATCTGCCCTACCAGACGCAGCTTGTTCCCCTTGCTGCCATCTTTGCCGAGATCGGCGACAAGGCCGAGCACACGACGAACAACGACAAGATCGCCCGCTGGTATTGGTGTGGCGTGTTTGGCGAGCTTTACGGCTCGGCGGTCGAAAGTCGTTTTGCCAAGGACATCCTCGAAGTGCTGGCCTGGCTCGATGGTGGCCCGGAACCCAACACCGTTACCGATGGCATTCTGCGCGCCGACCGCCTGCTGACCATGCGCTCGCGCCTCTCTGCCGCCTACAAGGGCTTGCAGGCGCTCCTGTTACGCGAAGGTGCCATCGACTTCCGCAGCGGCCAAGCCGTCGACCAGATCGTCTTCTTTGATGAAGGTGTCGACATTCACCGCATCTTCCCCAAAGCCTGGTGCGAGTCGCCATCACAAAAAATTTCCCCGTCCATCTACGATTCCGTGGTCAACAAGACCCCGCTTAGCTGTCGCACCAACCGCATCATCGGGGGCTATGCTCCCTCCCTCTATCTTGGCAAGCTGGAAAAGGGCAAGGCCGGCACAAACGGTCAGAACAGCGAGCCGCCGATTGACAAGGCCGCACTCGCGAACTATCTGCAAACCCACTGCATTCCCGTGCCGGAACTTTACGCTGACGACTTTGCCGGTTTCATGAAAGCACGCCAGAAGTTGCTCATGGCAATGGTGTCGCGCATCACCGGCCATGCCGCACCTACCACCGATGAACCTGCCGACGAAGGCGAAGACATCCCCACCGCAATGGCCCACGACAGCGGCCTCGAGCTCGTAGAAGCCGACTGACCATGCAATGGATTGCCTCCTCCGAAAAAGACACCGCCTCCACCTCGCTTGAAAAGCGCCTGTGGGACGCCGCCGATCAGTTCCGCGCCAATTCCGGCCTTAAGGCGCAGGAATACTCCGGCCCCATCCTCGGCCTGATCTTCCTGCGCTTCGCCGAAGTCCGCTTCGCCATCCAGCGCGCGCCAAGCTCGAAGGCACCGGTGCGTCGTCGCGGCGTGGCAGCCGGGTCGATGAACCCGCTGCCTACCACACCGAAGGCATCCTCTACCTCGCCCCCGAGGCGCGCTTCGACTACCTGCTGACGCTGCCCGAGGTGGCCGACATCGGCGCCAGGGTCAACGCCGCCATGCGCGAGATCGAGAAGCACAATCCGCAGCTTGCCGGCGTACTGCCCAAGACCTATAACCTGTTCACCAGCACCCTGCTCAAGGAACTGCTCAAGAAAGTCTCCGAGATTCCGGCCACTGTCGATTACGACGCCTTCGGACGCATCTACGAATACTTCCTCGGCGAGTTCGCCCGCACCGAGGGGCAAAAGGGCAGCGAGTTCTACACGCCAAGCTGCATCGTCAAGCTGCTGACCGAGATCATCGAACCCTTTCACGGCCGCATACTCGACCCCGCCTGCGGTTCCGGCGGCATGTTCGTGCAGTCGGTGCGCTTCGTTGCCGAGCACCAGAAGAACCCCGCCGCCGAACTCGCCATCTGCGGCGTCGAGAAGACCGATGAAACCGGCCGCCCGTGCCGCCTCAACCTCGCCGTGCATGGGCTGGAAGGTGACATCCGCCACGGTGGCAACGTCAACAGCTACTACGACGACCCGCACACCGCCACCGGATCGTTCGACTTCGTCCTCGCCAATCCGCCGTTCAACGTCAACGCGGTGGACAAGGAACGGCTCAAGGACATGGTCGGCCACGATGTTCACGGAAATGCGCGCCGCTTCCCCTTCGGCCTGCCGCGCACCGACAACGCCAACTACCTGTGGATCCAGCTCTTCTACTCGGCGCTCAACGCCACCGGCCGCGCCGGCTTCGTGATGGCCAACTCGGCCTCCGATGCCCGCTCCAGCGAGCAGGAACTGCGGCAGAAGCTGATCGAGGCGCGGGCGGTGGATGTGATGGTCGCCGTCGGCCCCAACATGTTCTACACCGTCACGCTGCCCTGCACGCTGTGGTTTTTCGACAAGGGCAAGGCGAAGACACAACGCGCCGACACGGTGCTCTTCATCGACGCCCGCCACATCTACCGGTAGGTCGATCGCGCCCACCGCGACTGGACATCGGCGCAGATCTGCTTCATCGCCAACCTCGTCCGTCTCTATGGTGGCGAGGCGCTCGACTTAACGGTGTCCGGCGAAGAGACGGCGAGCAAGCTCGGCGAAATCTTCGGTTCCGAGCCGGTTTACCGCGACATCACCGGCCTGTGCAAGGCCGCGACGCTGGCCGAAATCGAAGCCCAGGGCTGGTCGCTCAACCCCGGCCGCTACGTCGGCGTCGCGCCGGGCGAGGAGGTCAGCGACGAGGACTTCAAGGAGCAGTTCGAAACATTGAATGAGGAACTGGCATCGCTGAACGCCCAGGCGCGGGAGCTGGAGCAGACCATCGCCGCAAATGTGGCGGGGATTTTGGGAGCGTGAAAGTGGCGTATTCGTTCACACCCCCTTAAGAAAAGCCGCCATCGTGATGATTTGTATGGCATCGTTACGGAACTTGCAGACGACCTGACAGACGCGGCACGATGCCCCGGAGCAAACATGATCTGTTCCAGATGAACGACGAGTGGCTGAAGAAGCTGCCGGCGGAGCTCTTGCTGGAAGTGTCGAAGCGGCTGTTGCACGACGTGAAGGAGTTGCAGGATCGGCTGAATCAGAACCCGGACAACCGCTCGCGTCCGCCGACCGGCCAAGCGCCCTGGGCGAAGACAGGCGACTCGGAGGAACAGAGTGGCGCGGCAGACGAGAGCGACACGGCAGACGCCCCCGCGGCGAGGGCGACGGGAAGCGCTACGGAAGAGACGGAAGAGTCTCTGCCGGTCGACGGCCAGCGGTCATCGACCAAGAAGGGGTCTGGGAGGCGGCCCGGCAAGCAGCCGGGCAGCCCAGGCCATGGCCGCAGTCAGAAACTGGCGATCACCGCCCGGTGCGAGCACCGCCCCGAGTTCTGCGCCGCTTGTGCGGCAGTGTTGTCGGCGGACGCGGCGTCGCAGGCTTACCCAGCTTGGGACGAAGTCGACATTGCCCCGCAGGTTGAGGGCCTGATCGGGTTGGCATTCAGTGTCACCCGTCACACGCTGCTTGAAGTGAGCTGCTCCTGCGGTCATGTCAGCCGTGCGCAAGCTTGGCGGGCGCCGGCCGACG
>NZ_JDST02000108.1:0-5348 GCF_000584975.1 Candidatus Accumulibacter cognatus
GATTCCCGCCGCTACTCACCCAATCATTCGCAGCCCGGCACCGCCCTGCAGGGTGACGTTGAAGTGCGCGCATCCCCCTACCCCTCCGGAACATCGGCGGACCCGGGAAGGGCTCGAATCGTACGCGCCGCTTCACGGCGCCAGCGTCATTTCGACATCGAGGTCAGCATGAGAACGACCGCGAGTATATCTTGTGGCGCCGACAGCCCCGGTCAAACGAGGAATTGGCATCCGGAGGTGCAGGAACAAGGCCTCGAATCGCGCCCCGACAGCACCTGTGACAGGTAAGCGACGGTCGCTACGCCCTTGCCAAAAGCTAGCCTCTCAGCCTGCCAGAAGCAATCGTGATGCGCCGCCACCCGCAGCGCCGTCAGCGCGCGCCCGACTTGGTCTATGTCCTTGCCGCTGGCCGACGCCAGGTCGCGGCCAACGCTCCAAGTCCGGCAAGCAGCAGCGCCAGAACGCCTGGCTGGGGAACCGCATTGACCACTATCAGGTTGTCGAAACCGACCGTTGCGTCGGCCGGATCAAGACGCAGGACGGCGAAATTGAAGCGGGGATAGCGGTTGGAAACGCTGGGCGACCAAACCCCTTTGCCGTTGCCGACCACGTGGAAGAAGCCCCCGTCGATGAGCTCGTCCGACGGAAAGGTGAAATCCCGCCTGTGACCGTATTCCGGCAGCGCCACGGCGCTTGCCAGGTCGTCGCCAACCAGCAGATCGAAACGGCGGCTGCCGCCGACGCCACTGGTGTAGTCGCTGACCGACAGCGCGACAAAGACGATCGGCCGCTCGAACTGCATCACGAAATAGGGTTTCGCTTCACCCGGAACGGCATCGGCGGTCAGGAAGTAGTGGTCGGCAATAAAGTTGCGCGGGTCGCCGGCCACGCCCGGCGCATTGCCGTAGGTGCCGTGCGGATGGAATAGCCCGAACGCTGTGGCGCCGGGATCGATCTGGCCGATTCGGCTGCGCCAGTCGATCCGCGCCAGGCTGTCGCCAAAACCCAAGCGCACCCGGTTGTCGCCCAGCCGCACCCAGTCCGTGAGCACCTGAGCGTTGGCGAAACCACGCTCGAAGTCCTGGCGAGCCGACGCGCCGCCACTGGATGTGACGACAGCCTCCGCAAGGAAATTGAACGCATCGAACTGGGCAACCTCGTCCTCATCGATCAAGGCGGGGTGCGGGTCGTAGCTGACATCCCCCAAAGCGGCGTGTGCCGACGGCCAGAATGCCGCCACGGCGACGAGAAACCATACACGAAACACACGCAGCAACGGACGCATCACGACGACCTCCAGGACCAGAAGAACAAGCCAAAGGATAGGAAATCCGACGGCACCGACGAGAGTGTATGAGTCTCCATCAAGGAGCGTCAATCTCTATATTTGCAAGGCAGAAGTCGTCCCACGACGGGCGATGACGGCTCGTCTCGCTTCAGTCTGGACCTTTGCGCATGGCGACTCCCTTCCCGCACCTACCAGGCGATACGCCGGTCAAATTCGTACTCCGGCGCCGGTTGAGCCTGCGGGTCGTCTTCGCCCAGGGTGGCGTCGAGCCTCTCCCAGAGCGGTAGCGCACGGGCGGGCATCAGGCCTGGTGGCGATGTGGGCTCGCCGATAGGGGTCAGGATGTCGCGCATGGCGCCGGCGTTGGTGAGGAAGGCGATGATTCGCCTCTCGCCGCCGCAGCGTGGGCAGACGATCGGAAAGACCTCCTCGATCCGCGCGAGACGCAGCGCCCAGGCGTATCGGGCAGCGCGACGCTGGAACGCCTCCTCTTATTATGGCCGGCATGAAGGGCGTGGAACAGATACGCAACAAACTGGAAAAAACGCCTCTGTCCGAACTCATACTCTCGCCCGTAGTATTGGGTGAACTAGGGCAAGGCGTGGAAAAAAGCCGGCATCGAGAGAAAAACGCCGCACGCCTCGCCCGCATGGTGGACGGACTCCAACTCGTCGCCTTGGACGCTGGAACCAGCCGTCATTACGACAACAACTTGATCACTTCGAGCGATTGAGGTAACGCGCGATACGCTCTTCCGTCTGCGCCGTGGTCTGGTACTCGCCGCGCACCGAGGTGCGCTCCAGCACGCCAGCAGTCAGCCAGTTCTGCAGCATGTAGTGTGGGATGCCACGCGCGGTCAACTGACGCGCAGTGACCCGTTTGACGCTGTTGCGTGACATCGTCACGGTCTCCATGGCGGGCTTCTTGCTGGCTAGCACAGTCGGAGCCTTCAGGACGGACGGCCGCGAATCGGGCTTCGCCGGCGCGCAGGTTCGAATGCTGGGCCTGGCAGCGGTCTCTTCCGTTCCTGGTGCGGCCGATTCGTGTGCCGAGGAGAGTTCACCCGACAGCGGCGCCTCGTCCAGTTCGATGCCGAACAGGCTTCCGAGATCCGGGCTATCGAGCCGCTGTCCCTGCTCCAGTCCGGACGGCGCCACCGGCACGCTACCCGCCTGCAGGATCAGTTCCTGCGGGTCCATGTGGCGCAGCAGAAAAAGCAACTCCGGTTGCTGATCGAGGCGAGCGCCGACCCCGTAGAGTGTGGCGGCGACGTGCTTGCACAGGTAAGCACCGTCCGGACAGGAACAGTCGAAGGCAATCTGCTTCGGTGTGGGAAACAGCCCGCTGCCAGCGCGGGTGACAACCGCCATCACGGCGTCCGAGAGCCTGCCCTGCAGCAGTTCCACCAGCGAGCCGATCTGGCCGGCGCATTCCTTGATGATCGCCTGCCAGAGCGCCGCTTCCAGCGGCCGCACCGTGATTTCGACGGTATAGATCTCGGAGCCCGAGACCAGCGCGCTGACCCTGCCCGGCGCGATCCTCAGATCGACCACCGAGCCGTTGCGCACATAGGTACGTCCGCGCGGCAGGCGGTTCTCGTAGTCACTATAGGCCTCCAGGTTGTCGCACCAGGCTTTGGCCCAGAAGCTGCGCGCAATCGTGCGGCCCTGGATCGTGACGGGCTGGCAGAGGTGACCCTGATTGCTCAACTGTTTGGTTTTTCGGACGGCTTGGCGCCGCCGTTCGGCAACCGGGACATAGGGTGCCCAGCCGCCATTCGAATAACGTCCCATGTGGCCTCTTCCAATGCGTTGGTGTCAGTGCGGTCGGTCCGCTCAAATCTCGTCGATGGCTCTCTCCAGGTCGAGCGACACCAGCCGCAACAGGTCGTCGCTGCTCATTTCGGTCAGCAGCGTTTCGGCGCCGCCCTCGACGATCTCGTTCGACAGCCCCAGTTTTGTTTCGATCAGGGCATCGATCTTCTCTTCCACCGTACCACGGCAGATGAATTTGTGCACCAGGACATTCTTCTTCTGCCCGATGCGGTAGGCGCGGTCGGTCGCCTGATTTTCCACCGCCGGGTTCCACCAACGGTCGAAATGAATGACATGCGCGGCGGCAGTGAGGTTGAGACCCGTGCCACCCGCCTTCAGCGAGAGGACGAAGAACGGCGGACCAAACTCACGCTGGAAGGCTTCGACCAGCGACTGGCGCGCCTTCACCGGCGTTCCGCCATGCAGCACCAGGCCTGGTCGGCCAAAGATCTCCTGCAGGAATCCTGCCAGCGGCCCGGTCATCTCCTGGAACTGGGTGAACACCAGGACTTTCTCCTGGCGCGCCGCGATGGCTTCGGCCAATTCACGCAGGCGCGAGAACTTGCCGCTGTCGCCGGGCAAGTAGGCGCCGTCACCGAGCCATTGCGAGGGGTGGTTGCAGATCTGCTTGAAGCGCATCAGGAAGGCGAGCACCACGCCGCGTCGCTGGATGCCGTCGAGTGTTTCGATCTGCTGCGCCAGCGTCGCCACCGACTCCTGGTAGAGGGCGGCCTGCACCTGGGTCAGGGGGCAATAGGCCTTGAGTTCGGTCTTGTCGGGCAGATCAGCGATGATCTGCCGGTCGCTCTTCAGACGTCGCAGGATGTAGGGCTGCACAAGCTTGCGCAGTGGCGCGTAACCGGCCTGCTCGTCTTCTGCGAGGCGGCGCGCGAATCGGCTGAACGCCTGCGCTGAGCCGAGCAGTCCCGGACAGATGAAATCGAACAGCGACCACAGGTCACCGAGCCGGTTCTCCACCGGCGTGCCGGTGAGCGCCAGGCGCACGCGGCTGGGCAGCCGTTTGACCGCCCGGGTCTGCCGCGTGCCCGGATTCTTGATCGCCTGTGCCTCGTCGAGCACGACCAGCGACCAGCAGACTTCGGCCATCCAGTTGGTGCGTGCCAGCGTCCCGTAGCTGGTGATGACCAGGTCGACGCCACCTTCGCCGCCGAACTGCGCGGCGGATAGTGTCGCCAGTGCGCCGGCGGGCAACGCTGAAGCGTGCGCGATGAGCGTCCGCAGGGTCGGCGCAAAGCGTTCGATCTCGGCTTGCCAGTTGGCGATCAGCGAAGCGGGCAGCACCAGCAGATGCGGTCCCGGATCGCCTTCGCGCTTCAGGAGCAGCAGCAGGCCGAGCACCTGCACCGTCTTGCCGAGCCCCATGTCATCCGCCAGACAGCCGCCGAGCCCGAGGCGATTGAGCCACCACAGCCAATGCACGCCAGCCTGCTGGTAGGGACGCAATTGCGCCTTCAGCTCGGGGCCGGGGTCAGCCCCCGCTTGTGTGCCGCGCAGCCCCTCCAGAACGCCCCTCATCCATTCGCCGGGGATCACTTTCGACCACTCGGCGGTGCCCGCGGGCAAGTCGTCCGCCGCGTCACCGTCGAGGGTGGCGCCAGCCAGCAAGCGCATGCCCTGGAGGAAGGAAATGCCCTCGCCCGCCGATCGCCGCACCTCCTGCCAGTGTTCGAGCACCGACTGCAACTTCTCGCGATCGACTTCCACCCAGCGGCCCTTCAGGCGCATCAGCCCTTCACCGGCGGCCAGCACCTGCTGCCATTCCTCGTCCGAGAGGGCTTCGCCGTCGAGCGTCAGATCGACCCGGAAGTCCATCATCGCAGCGAGGCCCAGCCCGGCGACCTGGTGACCCAGACGGATGTCGATCTGCGGGCGCGGCGGCAGGCGCGGCCGCCACCAGTCCGGGATGCGCACCACCACGCCGCTGGCCTCGAAGGCCGGAACATCCTGCAGGAAGCGGTAAGCTTCGGCCGGAGTCCAGGCCAGCGGATGAAAAATGGCGCCCGAATCGACCAGCGACTTGAGCCATGGGCTGTGCTCGGCAGCCTTCTGGATCGGCAGCAGCAACCCGAGCAGGGCGTTGCGCTCGCCGGCGCCGGCGTATTCCTGCAGCGCACCAGCGAGCGGCCGATGCTGCACTGTGGCCTGCCGGGACAAGCGCGCGGCATAGGTGGCGAGGAAAGCGAACGGTGCGCGCTCGTCATTCTTGTTCTCGGCCAGATGAAAAC
>NZ_JDST02000109.1:0-20600 GCF_000584975.1 Candidatus Accumulibacter cognatus
GATTCCCGCCGCTACTCACCCGCGGCACCGGAGGGAAAAGCGCCGGAATTCTTGGTAATTCCTGGTTGACGATGGGCTGACGGAGCCGAGATACCCGCGGGATGGCGGTTGAATTTCCTGTCCTTTTTATCCTTCGGCGAACGCGAGCACGACCCGGCGGGTCATCGCCGACTTTTTCTCGATTCGGGTGACGACGACGGCGCCGATCTCGGCCGTGTTGCCGACATGTGTGCCGCCGCAGGGCTGCAGGTCCACCCCTTCGATTTCGATGACCCGGACGCGGCCCAGTCCACGTGGTGGCTGCACGCTCATGCTGCGTACCAGGCCGGGATTGGCATCCAGTTCGGCCTCGGTAATCCAGCGATGACGGACCGGGCGAGCCTCGCCGACGAAGTGCGCCAAGCCGGCGGTCAGGGCTTCCTTGTCGAGCGGCTCCGTCATGTGAAAATCCAGCCGCGCATAGTCGCAGGTGATCGAGCAGCCATTGACCGGGTGAGGGATCAAGGCGCACAGCAGGTGCGTCGTGGTGTGGAAGCGCATGTGGCGCTGTCGGCGGTGCTCATCGAGGCGGGCGTTAACCCTCTGGCCGGCGCTGATCTGCGCGAGCAGTTCCTCCTGGCCAGCCGCCGGCACATGCAGGATTTCGCCGGCCTGCACACCCTTGCGGGTGTCGGCGATCCGCAGATCACTGCCGTCGGGCAGGATCAGGGTCCCGCGGTCGCCAGCCTGGCCTCCCCCCAGCGGGTAGAAGACCGTGCGCTCGAGTTGAACGCCGCGCTGGTCGATGCAAGTGATTCGTGCTTCACAACTGGTGAGCGTGGCGTCTTCTCGGAATAGCTCTTCGGTCATCGGTGGTTCCATCTATGCGTCGGCAGGGGCGGTGCGGCCGGGAGGCCGCGCACCGTGACCTACGGCAAGGGGGTTGCAAAAATCTTCCTTGGAGGCGGGGGGGGACGGTCAACAGCGGCCCCATTTCCGCCTCCTGGGGACATCAAGACCGCAAGTGCTGGCTGCGTTCAAGCGCCCTCCGGATGCGCTGGACCGTGTCGCTGACGGGTGCTCGTCTTGGCACCTCCAGCCCCAGATTCCGTGCGATCGTGTTGATTGTTGCCGGATTCAATGGCATGCCTCCCGAGTCTATGGCCGCGATGACTTCCTTGGCTCGCTGGATCTCGGGAGGCAACTTGGCTTGGGTGACAAACAACCCTTTCAGCCATTTCAATAGCCCTAGCTTGCGGTAAAGTATCACCATGTGTAGCCTGAGATTGACTATCTGATCATCCTGTCGCTGACATCCGCCTGGGCACCATTGCCGCGTATCCGCTGATGCCTGGCGTCCGGGCGATCACCCATCAAACTGGAGGAGCCAGCATGGACATGACCATCACTTCAAGTGCGTTCGAACACAACGGGCCGGTCCCGAAGCTGTACACCTGCGAGGGTCAGGACATTTCTCCGCCACTGGCCTGGAGTGGTGTGCCTGCCCGCGCCAAGAGTCTAGCACTGATTGTGGACGATCCGGATGCGCCGGATCCTGCCGCACCCCGCATGACCTGGGTTCATTGGGTGCTGTACAACCTGCCGGCCAACAGCACGGGGTTGCCCGAGGCCGTACGGTCGTTGCCGGCCGGCACCCTGGATGGACTGAACGACTGGCAGCGGGTTGGCTACGGCGGCCCCTGTCCTCCCATCGGCCGACACCGCTACTTCCACAAGCTGTACGCACTTGACCTGGTGTTGCCCGACCTGAAAAGACCGACCAGGAAGGCCCTCGAGCAGGCGATGCGGGGGCATGTCGTTGCAGAAGCGCAGTTGGTCGGCACCTACCAGAAGGGCCGTTGAAGTCGCTTTGAAGACGACCGCCGGTAGCAGCCGAAGTCGCCTGCAGGAGAAGCTGCTCGAGCGTCTGCGGACGCTTCGTGATGACGTGCTCTGGCAGGATTTTGCCAGGACCTGGGCGGCGACCTTCGGGACTGCGGTTGTTGACGATGCCGAAGTGCTGTTTGGCGATTGCCTGAGCCAGCCTCCGCGTGAACTGCTCGAAGGCGTCCTCTGGTTCGCGCAAGAGCTGCGTGAACTCGTGGCCCACGACATCGGCAAGCGCAGCCTCATTGGCGAAACGGCCATCGCCATCGGCCTGCTCGCGTGTGAGCGACACATCCTGAACCAATGCCCGCAATTGGCCGATGGAGCTCCCGTCGCGGGCATGCTGATCGACGCCGACGATCGACTGGCCGCGGCGGTGATCGCCGCGGTCTGGTCGCGAATGGGAATCCGGCTGGTGGTCGACAAGCAGACGGCCGCGCCGCGCGTGGACAATCTTCTGCCACACGACGTCGAACCGCTGGAGTACTTATGGTCGGACGACCGCGATCGGGCCCTCGCCGAAGTGCAGGCAATGGTCGATGCCGCCCGCTTGCGCGAGCTTGACAGCTATCACGGCAACGAGCGTGAGCGTGGCCGGCGGGTTCGTCTCGAGCAGGTCAGGTCGCGCGGTATTCCAGCCCAAGAAGCATTGCAGATCGGCCTGCGGAGAGTCGAAGAGCACCTGGGTGCCCGGCCGATCTTCGGTATCCAGCATGCCGACCCGCATCCGATGCACGATGCGAACCTGCGCCGGGAATTCGCCGTGGAGCTTGGCGTGCACACTTTCCTTTTCGATGCCGCAGCGAAAGAGTCCCTGTCGGAGAGCGAGGCCGGGGCCTGGCAGAAGGCGAGGCTGCAGCCCGACGTGCTGAACTGCATCGGGCCGCTGTTCGAGGCGCTCTACCCGGAAGAGGTCAAATCGATGAAAGCTTTGCAGGACATGCATTTTCGCGTCGCGCTATCGTTTCCCGGCGAACATCGGCCGTACGTCAAGGCGATCAGTGACGAACTCAAGAAAGGCCTGGGGCCGGAGGAACTGTTCTACGACGACGATTTCAAGGCGCATCTGGCCAGGCCAAGCGCGCACCTGCCCTTGATGAAGGTCTATGGCGATCAGTCGGATCTGCTCGTCGTTTTTCTCTGCGCGGAGTACCAGCAGAAGCAGTGGTGTGGCCTCGAGTGGCGTGTGGTGTACGAGCAGATCATGCAGCGGCAGGAAGCGCGAATCATGCTCTTTCGTTTCGACGACGCCAGGATTGACGGGCTGTTGTCGGTGGACATCGCTATCGACTGCGGCGCCGACAGGCTTCCCCCCGCCGAAGCGGCCGGGTTGATTCTCAAGCGCCTGCACGCAACACCGCCCAAGCCATAGCATATAGCATCGACCCGCACCGGCCAGCAAGCCACAGACTCAAAGGCACCCCCGATGAAACACGATATCCAGCAGCTCCTGCAAGACCTCGAGCACGATGCGATTACCGCGCTCGACAACGGCGCCTTCCACCAATGGTCGCAGAACGAGATCGACGCGCTGCATCTGGCGCTGGCCTGCGAACGCCCGCTGCTGGTGCGCGGCGAACCGGGCACCGGCAAGACGCAACTGGCGCGGGCCGCTGCGGTCGCGCTGGACTGGCATCTGCACCCGGTCACCGTCAGCCCGCGCTGCGAGGCGTCGGACCTTTTCCACGGCTTCGACGCGGTACGCCGGCTCGCCGACGCGCAGGCCGCCGGGTCTGCCGGTGGCGGCATCCGGGATGACGCGCACTACTGGCTGCCGGGACCGTTCTGGCGCGCTTTCGACTGGGCCGGCGCGCAGGCCTACGGGCCGTCGGCCGCCAGTCAGCGAGCAGAGGCGCAGCCCGCACCCGGCGGCCATGTCATCCTGATTGACGAAATCGACAAGGCCGACAGCGACCTGCCGAACAGCCTGCTCGAAGTTCTCGGCAGCCGCGAGTTTCCCAACCCGGTGACGCGCGCGGCGATCCGGCCGACGCACGGCCTGCCGCTGGTGCTGATCACCACCAACGAGGAGCGCGAGCTGCCGGCGGCTTTCCTGCGCCGCTGCGTGGTGCTCACGCTCGAGCCGGAGGAACCCTACCCCCGCTTCCTCGTCAAGCGCGGGCAGGCGCATTTCGGCGCGCGCGCGGATCGGCCGGCGAACGATTGCCTCGGCGACGAAGTGCTGCAGACCGCCGCCGCGCAGCTCGCCGAAGACCGCCGGCACGCCGTCGCCGCCGGCATGCCGCCGCCCGGCCTCGCCGAATACATCGACCTGCTCGCCGCACTGCGCCGCCTGGCGCCGGGGGACGAGAAAGCCCAAATGCAATGGCTCGATCGGCTCGCGCGCTACGTCTTCCGCAAGAACATCGTCGAGGACTCTCCGCAGCTCTCGCAACAGCCGCCGGCGACCGCCAAAGGCGACCCGGCGGGTTCATGAAGCGGCAGCCGCAGCTCGCGCGCTCCGATCTGTTGCAGGCGCTGGCGCTCGCCGGCGACGACGACGAGCGCCAGCGGCGTTACGCCGGGCTGCTCGAATTCGTCGAGCGGCCAGCAAATGTGGCGAGCATTTCTGGGGTCATCACGGTGGCAGGGGGCATTTACTGCTCCGTCGGTCCAGCCCCCGAGCCTCCTCCCGCATCCGCCGCCGACCGCCTGCCGGCGCCGCTGTTCGCGATCACCGCCTGCCGTCGCCTCGAACTGCCGGCCGAGGCGAGCGAAGCGGCCCGACCCGCCGCGCTGACCGACGCTCGATGCGCGCCGCGCGAGCGGCACGGCGAAGCGGCGCCGTTCGTCCCGCTCGTTCGCCGCACGCGCCTGTGGCCGGCGCTCAAGCATTCGCTGCTCGAAGTCCACCCGCGCGGCGTCGACCTGCCACGGCTGCTGCGCGAACTGGCGCGCGCGCAGGCGGTCCGGCGCCTGCCGGCGGGCCGGCAGGCGCACTGGGGCGGCGAACTTCTCGTCGTCTGGGATCGGGCGCGGCACTTGCAGCCCTATCAGGACGACTTCGCCGCCCTCTTCGCCGAGCTGCGGCAGCAGCGCGGCGACGCCGGCTGTACGCTGTGTCTGGTCGATGGCAGCCCGCGGCAGATCCGCCAGCGCTGGCCCGCGCCGCCGTCTTCGTCCTGCCGCTCCCCCGCGGCGATACCGCCGCCGGCGCCCGGCAGCCGGGTGCTGATCCTCTCCGACGCCGGCGCGCTCGCCGGCTGGCCGCAAGCGACGCGCGACTGGAGCGGCTTCGCGCGACGGCTCGTCGCCGGCGGCGCGCAGCCGGTGTTCTGGGCGCCGCTGGCGCCGGCGCAGATCGAGGTCGAACTCGCGCGCCGCGCGCGCGTGTTCTGCCTGCAGCCGCGCGGCGACCTGCGCCGCCAGCGCGGCCGCCTTGCCGACGAGGAGCAAAGGCAGGCCGAAAGGCAACGCCTGGCGGTTCTGCGCGAACGGCTGCTGGCGCGCATGGCCTGCTGCATCCGCGTCGAACCGGCGCTGCTGCGGGCGCTGCGCGGGATCACGCCGGCGACGGCGAACGAACCGGCGCTCGAAGCGCTGGTCTGGAACCACCCGCCGGTGGTCTACGACAGCCTCGTTTCGCGCGCCGTCGCCGCCGCGCATGTCGCGCGCTACCGCCAGGATTTCGAAGAACTCGCGGCGGCCGAGCAACTCGCGGCGCTCGAGCAGACGCTGTACATCCACGCCTGGCGCGGGCGGGCGACCGAAGCCACCGAGCTCCTGGTCTGGCAGGCGCACGCCCGCGACGAGGCGAAACGTGACGCCGCCGATCGCATCGCCGAAGCCGAACGCTGGTTCGCCGCCCTCGGCGCCAGGGCCAGCCAGGCGGGGCGCACCGATCCGCAACTGCGCCAGTACGCGCGCGACCTGCTGGCGCGCAATGCCGCCGACTTCGCCTGGTTGCAGGCCCACTCGCGGGCGCTGTCGCCGGTCTGGGTCGCCAGCGGCGAAAAGACCGCACCCGCCGGCCTGCGGCCCGAACATCTGCTGCAGGCGATCAGCGAACGAGACGACTTGCCGCTGCTCGCCTGCGAGCTGGGCGTGCAGGCGCAGGGCCTGGTTCTGTTCGGCGGCGGCGAGCGCCCAGCCGGCCCGGCGCATTCGCGCCTCGGCTCGCCGTTGCGGGCGAGGCGGCTGCTGGTCAGCGCGGGCGGGCCGACGCGCGTGCTCGACCCTGACCCGGCGGGCCGGCCGCAGCTCGTCGCGCCGCTCGCCCGTCTCGCCGACCCGGCCAGACCGCTGACCGTCACCGCCGGCCAGCACAGCTACCTCGTTGGCCGCGTCGAGCGCCCCGTCTGGGCGCAGGAAATCGGCCGCGACGCGCATGGCCTCTACGCGATCGTCGAAATACCAGGCCAGGCGCGCAAGGCTTCGGCTGGCGCCAGAACCGTCGTCCAGCGCCTGCGCTACATCGAGGCCGGGCACTTCCGGATGGGTTCGCCGCCGTCCGAGCCCGAGCGCGATGACGTCGAAGGCCCGCAACATTCGGTGACCCTGAGCGCCGGCTTCTGGCTGGCCGACACCGCCTGTACGCAGGCGCTCTGGGAAACGGTGATGGGCAAGAACCCTAGCCATTTCCATGCCAAGAACCGCGGCGGCCCGCGGCATCCGGTCGAGCAGGTGAGCTGGAACGACGTGCAGCGCTTCCTGCGCGCGCTCGAACAGCGGCTGCCGGGGGCGATCGCCAGCCTGCCGAGCGAGGCCGAGTGGGAATACGCCTGCCGTGCGGGCACAAGCACTGCCTTCCACTTCGGCGACCAGCTCACTCCCGAGCAGGTGAACTACGATGGAAACTACCCTTATGCTGGCGGCCGCAAGGGCCTCTACCGCGAATCGACGGTTCCGGTCGGCAGCCTGCCGGCCAACGCTTGGGGTCTTTATGAAATGCACGGCAACGTCTGGGAGTGGTGTGCCGATGGGCGACGCACCTATGCCGGGCGCGACGAGACCGATCCACGTGGCCCGGAAGGCGAGGCTGTTGCCGAGCGCGCGCTGCGCGGCGGCTCCTGGAGCACCCGCGCCGGGAACGCCCGCTCCGCGTTCCGCTTTGCCAACGCGCCCGGCCGCGCCAGCCGGCTCGACGGTTTCCGCTTTGCCCTGAGGTCCACGAGCCCAGCTGGGGCCACGCAGTGGCCTGCGCCGCGGAGCGGCGTGGACGGTGCCGCGGGACGCGGCACCGTTGCAGCCCCCGGGACGGGGGCTGCAACGAGTTTTCCTGACCCTTTTGACCGAGGACGAACATGAGCAGCGAACTCCATTTTTTCGCCATCCACGCGCTCGACGGCCGTGCGGCACAGGACGAACTGAATGCCCATGTTCCGAGCATCGACCACGCCCGCCTGAAGGCGCTGCTCGCGAGGCGCTTCAAGGGCGATGGCTTCCTCGCCCTGCTCGGGCGGATCATCGACGCGGGCGGGGCGGCCGGGCGCGGTCTGCCGATCGGCTCGTTGACTTCGCAGCACTTTGCCAACGCCTACCTCGACGTGGCCGATCGATGGCTGCTCGAAGATCGCCGGGTGCGTGCGCAGCTGCGCTACATGGACGACATCCTGTGGTGGTGCGGCTACCCTGTGAACAGCGCCGCTTGCCTGCAAGGCAAAAAGTGTTGCCGAGCGCGCGCTGCGCGGCGGCTCCTGGAACAACGACGCCAGGAACGCCCGCTCAGCGAACCGCAACGCCAACGCCAACCAGAACGACGGTTTCCGCTTTGCCCTGAGCTCGACCGGCGACGGGTGTGGCAACACCCCGGCATGGATTTGCCGCTGCCGATGGACCAGGCGCTGTTTCCGGTGGCGGTGGCCCCGTGGCCACGGTCCAAACTCGAAGGCTCCCGGGGTGCCGGTAGTGAAGGCGCAGCAGCGCTGACGCGACAGCTCCCCGGGTCGCCGCCCGCCCTGGCGTCGCGATGAGTGCCGTCTTTGATCTTGCCGATTGGCAGCGTCGCGGCCCCGATCCGTTTCCGCCGCTCTGGGCGAGCGCCTGGGGCGACGATCGCTACGGCGTCTGGGCCGACCTGCGGGTGGCCACCGAGGTGCAGCGCCTGCGCTGGATCGAACCCGGCACCTTCCTAATGGGTGACGAGAGCCAGCCCGAGCGGCAGGTGCCGACGACGATCGCCAGCGGTTTCTGGCTCGCCGACAGCGCCTGCACGCAGGCGCTGTGGCAGGCGGTGATGGGCAGCAATCCGAGCCACTTCAGCGAGCGCAACAGCAAGCAGCCGGGATCTCCGCAACATCCGGTCGAGCAGGTGAGCTGGAACGACGTCGTTCTGCCGCCGGAGGGCTTCCTCGTTCGCCTGCAAGCCTTCACGGCCGGCGCGGTGGCCGGATTGCCTAGCGAAGCCGAGTGGGAATACGCGTGCCGGGCCGGAACCCAAACCGCGTACAGCTTTGGCGACACGGTCACCGGCGAGGAGGTGAACTACTGGTCGGACAAAGGGGCGCGGATGATGACGGTGGCGGTCAGGAGCCTGCTGGCCAATCCCTGGGGCTTGTACGAGATGCATGGCAACGTTTGGGAATGGTGTGCCGACGCGTCTGGGGGTGGGGGAGGTGTTGCCGGGCGCGCGCTGCGCGGCGGCTCCTGGACCTACGACGCCAGGTCCGCCCGCTCGGCGTACCGCCTCGCCTACGCGCCCGTCCACGCCTTCCAGCTCGACGGTTTCCGCTTTGCCCTGAGGTCCACGAGCCCGGCCGGGGCCACGGAGTGGCCGGCGCCGCGGAGCGGCGTCGCCCTGGCCGCGGGACGCGGCCAGGGCTGAGCAGGTTTTCGCCGGGCACGGACGATTCCTGGCCGCGGGCTCTGCCCTGGCGATCAGATCTCCGGCAACTGGCCAATCCTTCCGGAAGATGCCATCGTGAGCGCCGGCGCCAGGTCTGCGGCCCTACTTCTGGCGGGGTTGAAAGGCCATTGAACGCGCCGATACGCTGAAGGCATCCGAGAAGCAGGCGCCGTCTTCGGCGCCGTGCTTCTTGAGGAAGGGGAAGATCGCCTCGACCATGCGTACCGAGCCGCAGGCGTAGATTTCGTGTTCCTTGAGTTCCGGGAAGTCTTCGAGAATCGCTTCATGAACCAGGCCGGTGCGGCCGCTCCAGGAATCGTCGGGGGCCGGATCCGAGAGGACCGGAACGAAGTGGAAGTTTTCGTGCTCGCGCGCCCATTGCTCCGGCAGATCGGGCAGGTAGAGATCCTTGCGGCTGCGCACCCCCCAGTAGAGATAAATCTGGCGCTGCAGCCCGCGCCTGAAGGCATCCTCGACCATGCTCTTGACCGGTGCGAAGCCGGTGGCGCCGGCGACGAAGACGATCGGCCGCGCGGACTCGCGCAGCGTGAAGTCGCCCATCGGGCCTTCGAAACGGACGGGGTCGCCCACTTTCATCGCTTCGAAGACGTACGTGGTAAAACGTCCGCCGGGCATCAGCCGGATCTGCAGTTCGACAAACTCGGCTTCGTGCGGCGGATTGGCAAATGAGAAGGCACGCCGCTGACCGTCTTCGAGCAGGATGTTGATGTACTGGCCGGCCTTGAAGGCAATCCGCTGCCCTTCCGGGAGCTTGAGCAGAACACGCATGACGTCGTCGGTGAGTTTCTCCATGCCGACGACGCGGGCGCTGTACTCCCGGAGAATTTTCGGCGCCGTGCTCGCCTGGTACTCGATTTCGACGTCTTCGAGCGCGCTGGCGCAGCACAGCAGGACCTTGCCCTGCGCCAGTTCGGCGGCGGAAAGCGCGCTCGGCTGGTAGAGTCCGGGATCGACCTTGCCCTGCAGCACCGTGCACTTGCAGACGCCACAGCCGCCGTTACGGCATTCGTAGGGCAGATCGATGTCCTGGCGCAGGCCAGCGTCGAGCAGAGTTTCGCCAAAGCGTGCGCTGATGGCCTTCTGGTCGGGGTGAAAAGTGATCGAATTCTGTGCCCTCGCCGAACCCAGGCGCTTTGGTGGCAACCAGGGCAGCAGGAAGAACAGGGCCGTGAGGCCGAGCACCCAGTACCAGAGGTGCAGCGGATTGATCACATAGACCAGCGCCAGCACCGGCAACTCGAACCAGTCGAAGTCGATGTCGGTCGGCACCACCGACATGTCGGCTTCGCCACCCTGGCTGAGGATTGGCTTGACCAGCGCGAGTGCCAGAAACATGACGCTGACCGCGATGGCGATCGGACGGGGCGGATTGATGTGCGCGCGCGGGACGCGCTGGACATGTACCCACATGATGAATGCGACGATCAAAGGCGCGCCGATATGGATGAAGGCCAGCAGCGTGAACAGGCGGCTGTTGACGCTCTCGAGGTAGAGGAAGTTGCGGATCAGCGTGCCATTGAACATCGGCAGGACATCGAACCACTCGGCAGTGGCGATGACCACGAATTGCGCGAGCTTGTCCCACACCAGCATGAAGCCATTGACGCCGGCAATGTAAACCAGCCACAACAGGGCCACGCCGGTCAGCCATGAGAACGAACGAAAACCGCGATAGCGGTCGTAGGCAAAGTGCCGCAGCATGTGCAGCAGCATCGTCAGGATCATGCCGTCTGTCGCGTAGCGGTGGATGCTGCGCAGGATGCCGCCGGCCCACCACTGGTCGTGGGTGATCCGCTCGACCGACTCGAAAGCGTCATGGACGCCGGTATCGGCGAAGATGTAGAGGTAGAGGCCGGAGCCCACCAGCAACCAGAACTGCCAGAAGCTGATCGTTCCCAGATGATAGAAAGGGTTCATCTTGTCGCCGAAGGCGACGTTGAACACGTTCTCGATGCGCATGAACAGCCAGCGCAGGAGTTGTTGCAGGATTTTGACCATGGTCGATTTCAGCTCGGGAGATTAATGTGTCGTGCTAATGTGTCGTGCGGCGCGATTGGCGGCCGGCGGGAAGCGGCGCCCGCGTCCAGCCTGGTCGGCGGCGAGGGAGACGAGCGTGCTCATTTGAAGAACAGGCCGCCACGATCCGGGTTGAAGTCGATCACCATCACTTGTCCCGGTACGAGGGTGATCTCGGCTTCCTTGCTGAAGTTGAAGCCAGGCTTGATGAGATTGTCGTTCATTCTGACGGCCACCCGGTGCTGGCCGGCTTTCAGCTCGAAGCGTTTGTACACCGTCGAAACCCCGTCCTTGTAGAGGCCGGTGGGGTGCATCACGGTGCGGAAAGCGGGCTGACCATCGAAATCGACTTCAAGCCTGATGTCGGAGCGCTCGCGCGGGCATTCCATGGGCGCGCGCATGTTGGGGGGCAGTTTCGCGAGTTCTTCAGGCGTGCGTTTGCGACACTCGCGGTCGCCAAGGTGGCTGATCGACAGCTTGATCAGCGCGATGTCGTCGGGAATCTGCCGGTATTTCGGCGAGGTCGAAAAGTAGCCGATAAAGGCAGCAAAAGCGCCGTAGAGGATCAACTGGCCGACGATGGCGGTGGGTTTAAGCATGTCAGGGGGCTTTCCGCTGATAGGGGGGAAGTCTGTCGTCAGAAACCGTTCCGAGCCGGGTTCTGAATTCGGCCAGCGCATCGGCCAGAGCACTGCTGTCGCGGGCTGCGGCGGGATAGAGTTGCAGTCGCGAAGCCGGGACGGTCTTGCGCAAATGGGGTTCACGCTGGCCGCGCAGGCGTTCGCTGGTCCATCGGTCGCCGAGGCGGAAATCGCAACCGCCGTGACGGCAGGTACTCACGAATACCCCGTCAGCACCGCCGCGCAACGCGTATTCAACGAAGGCCGGCGGCAACATGCCGGTGCACAGCAGGGGAATCACCACTGTGTCGGCGGCGGCCAGGGCGCTCGCGTCGGCGCCGCGCGTGCAACTGAAAACGACGATCGTGCAGCGGCCCGAGCATTGGGCGAGAGCCTGCTCGAGCTGCTCGCGCAGGGCATGGACCGGCTGCTGCGGCATGTCGATGCCGGTGGTCAGCGCCTCCTGCCTGCGGAAGGGGGTCGATGAAGGGCAGGCGCCGGCGCAGATGCCACAAGCCGCGCAGAGATCGGCATCGACGACCGCCAGTTGCAGACCTGGCCGCCGTGGGTGCGGCGCCATGCTGATCGCCGCATAGGGACAGTCGGCGAGGCAGCGATCACAGCCGGTGCAGCTGGCTGCATCGACGACGGCGACCGGCTGCGGCCGCGGCCGCGGAAGAAAGGGCAGGGCGAAGAGCAGCGCCGTCAGCCCGAACAACAGCGTCCAGATGAGCGCCGGCGAACTCAGGTCGGTCAGCGGATGAATGAACAGGATGAACCAGTCGAGGCCAATCGCGCCGGGGACCCTCGCCAGATTGGCTGGCGGATGGCTGAGCGCTGGCTTGAGCAGCGAAAGCACGAGCAGCGTCGCCAGCGTCGCCAGCATGGCGCGCCGGGACGGCAGGTAATCGACATGGCTGATGCGATGCACATGCGCCCACAGGCCGAGGATCAGCAGTAGCGGCACGCCGAGATGGAGGAATACCAGCATGGTGAAGAAGCGATCGTTGATCGAGTCCGGCGCCATGAAGTTGCGTGCCGACGGTTCGCTGAAGATCGGTAGCCAATCGAGCAGTTCGGTGGTGGCGGTGGCCGACCACTGCGCGAGCTGGTCCCAGACGATCCAGTAGCCACCGATGCCCGCGAGGTAGGCGAGCCAGAGCAGCGGTACGCCGGTCAGCCAGGAATAACGGCGGAAGCCGTGGTAGCGCCCGTAGCACCATTCGCGGATGAGGTGCAGCAGCATCACCAGCATGAAGCCATCGGACGCATAACGGTGCAGACTGCGCAGAATGCCGCCGAGATACCACTGTTCGCTGGAGATCTCGCCGATCGAGCGGTAGACGGCGTCGATGCCGGTGTCGAGCACCGCGTACAGATAGAGCCCGCTGCCGACGACGATCCACAGCAGGTACAGGCCGAACGCGCCGAGATGTCGCAGCGGGTTGTCATCCCCCCCGAAAGGGGTATCGAGCGCTTCTTCGAAGCGCAGAAAGATGCTTTTCACGCCATTGCGCAATACTGCGTGGAAACTCACTTCGCTGGGGTCCCGGCCGCCGATGAGGATTCGATGAGGATTATTAGCACTCGATTATATTTCTGGCGGATGATCCGTGTCTTGACACGAGTCAAATCCGAAAATCTTCCCTTGCCGCGGATTGCCGGCTGCCGGCAACCCTGTTCTGGAGAGATACGGGCTGGAAACTCCAGGCAGGAGGTAGACCACCGCAGGGTAATGGAGGCGACAGGGAAGTTTTTTTCGACAAGCAGCAGGCGTCCATCCTCGGGCTCATCGAAGGATTCGAGCGGACTGGTTTGGGGTGGGATGCACCTGCGCATCCAGACTTCGGCGCCGTACTCGACCCAGATTGGCCTGAAAGGTCGGGAGTGGCCGTGCTGGCCACTGCAGCAAGACGGAATGGCCTGCGAGCGCGGCGACCACGGATTTCCGTCTCCATCGCGTCAGGTACATCGGTGAAAGCGATGTGGGCTGCCATCCTATGCCGCCGCATCGATTTTCCAGCCGCTTTCAACAGGTGAATGTGAAAGTCGCGTCAGCGACTCGCGAATCTCTCCTCCCCACTTGCGGGGGAGGGATCGGGGGAGAGAGACGGTCATGACTTTCATGATCGGGGATGCCTGAAAAAGTCATGACCGTTAGAATGATTCACGCAATAGAGACAAATCCCGCGGGGGAATTCCATATGTACTACGGGGAAAAATTCAACGCCTGGACACATCTGGTCGGGGCCATTCTGGCGGTCGCTGGTACGGCCGTGCTAGTGGTCCTGGCGGCACGGAGCGGCGATGCGTGGAAGATGGTCAGCATTTCGATTTATGGTGCGACGCTGGTGTTGCTCTACAGCTTTTCGGCGCTCTACCACAGCTTTCGTGGGCGTGCCAAGGATATCCTGCGCAAGCTGGACCACCAGAGCATCTATCTGCTGATTGCCGGCAGTTACACCCCGTTCTGTCTCGTCACCTTGCGCGGTCCCTGGGGCTGGTCCTTGCTGGCTGTCGTCTGGGGGCTGGCGCTGCTCGGCGGCGTACAGGAGCTGTGCATGCGCAGCGAAGCGCGCACCCTGTCGATGGTGATCTACATCGTGATGGGCTGGGCGGTCGTGGTGGCGCTGGTGCCGATGTTGGAGGCGCTGGGAGTGGCCGGCTTCGCGTGGGTGGCGGCGGGTGGTGTTTTCTACACCGGCGGGATCGTCTTCTATGTACTCGACACCCGTCTCCGGCATGCGCATGGTGTCTGGCACCTGTTCGTGATGGCCGGCAGCGCGGCCCATTACTTTGCGGTCCTGTTTTACGTTCTTTGATGGGCGAGCGGGGGATGGTCGATGATGTGCCTGCAGCGGTTCAGGGCGTTTTCGCCTGGTTGCGACGCCGGTTCTTCCAGAAGTTGATCGACAGATGGATCATGAAGCCGACAAAGGTGATGAAGCCGGCGATCTGGAAGTACATCGAGTAGTTGGTCCGGTATCTGCCGGTCACGGGGTCGTAGATCGAGCAGAGGATTCTGACGCGCTGCATGATTTCATTGAGTGTGCCGATCTCGGGCGGGATCGACGAGTGCGCGATCAGGAGCTTGAGCGGTTCGGCGATGTCTTCGGCGGTGAATTTCTCGCCATAGACCTGGCGAACGATCCGGCCGTCGGAATCGACCAGGGTCACCTGGTTGATGTGGTCGAATCCGGCCGCGGTGACCACAAAGCTGAAGCCGAAATTGCGCGTCAGCTCGCCGACGATCGCAGGGGCAGGGCTCAGGAATTCCCAGTTGGGCAGACGGATGCCGTATTGTCTGGCGAAGTCCCGCAAGGCGGCCGGCGAGTCGAAGGGCTGATTGAAACCGATGCTGATCATGTTGAAGCGGTCGGCACCCATCACGCTGACCGTATTCTCGACGGCTTTTTGCAGGTTGCGGGTGGTCGTCGGACAGACCTGGAAGCAGGCGGTGTAGATGAAGTTGACCAGCAGCGGCTTGCCTCGATAGCGCGACAGTTCGACCGGCCGCCCTTGGCGATCGAGGAGTACGAAGTCTCCGACCACTTTGCCGATCGCGCTTTGCGAGAGTTCGAAAGCCGCTTTTTCGTCCAGGGCGGTGAGCACCAGGCTGCTGTTGATCCCTTGTGGGCGAGCGGTGAGCTTGGGCTTTTCGGTTGTGGCGTCGTCAGCGAGCAGCGAGGGTGCCGCGATCAGGAGGAGCAACGCGAGTAGCAGGGACGCGAGCAGCGGGCGCGCAAACCGGTCATGCACCGGGGTGGGCCGTACAAAATCAGAAACCGGATTGCGTGTCAAGGATGGCACCGAACAGGACCAGCGTCAGCTGGATCAGTGATGCATGAAAGCAGATCATCGCCGACTTGCGGCAGGGGTCGCGAGTCAGCCGCCAGGCCTTCTGAATGAACAGGAAGCCGCCAGCAAAGGCGCCAGCGAAGTAGATCATGCCCAGCCCGAAGGCCAGGGGCAACAGGCTGGCTGCGACCAGCGCCAGGGTACTGAAGAAGATGGTGTTTGCCGCTTGCTGGTCGCCGACGACGACTGGCAGCATCGGCACTCCGGCAGCGGCGTAGTCGTCACGGAATGCGATCGCCAGACTCCAGAAATGCGGCGGCGTCCATAGAAAGAGAACCAGGGCCAGCGTTAGCGGGATGGCGCCGGGCTGTGGGTCGGCTGCGGTCGCGCCAGCGAGCACGGCCCAGCTCCCGGCCAGCCCGCCGAAGACGATGTTCAGCCAGGTGCGCCGCTTCAGCCACACCGTGTAAACGACGGCGTAAAAGAAAGCGCCGAGGAAGACGAACAGCGCTGACCAGGCATTCAGGGCGAACCAGGCGGCACCGACCGAGAGCGTCATCAGGGCGGCGATGACCAGTAGCCAGGCCGGTCCGTGCCGAAGCTCGCCAGTGACGAAGGGCCGCTGGCGGGTTCGCGACATCAGCAGGTCGCTGTCATGTTCGTAATACTGGTTGAAGGCTCCGGCGCTGGCCGATGAAATCAGTACCGACAAGGTCAGCACGAGTAGCTGCAGCAGGCTCAGGCTGGGTCCGGAGCTGACCGCCAGACCGGCGAGGGCGGTAAAGGTGATGACGACGCCGATGCGCAGCTTGAACACGCCGAGAATGGCACGGAGGGGAGAGGTGCTTTTCGATGCGCGGACGGATGGCATGGGTGGTCGATAGCGGTAGCAGTCAAGGTAATGATCGGGTGGCCTGGGAGGTGTGCGGACCGGCTTGAATCGGACCTGTCGTAGCCAGGACCGATTGAGGCAGGTCCCCACGCCGAGGGCGTGGGGGGAGGTGCCCGTTCAGCTGAGCAGCCAGACTTCGGAAAGATACTTCCAGTTGACGAAGTAGTAAAGGACGAAGCAGACGAACAGCAACAGGGCCAGAACGACGGTGCCGGGGACACCAACGTGGTCGCTGCCATGCGCAACCGCTGAAGCCGCCTGAGTGTTCGTCGGGATTGGCGTCGGTCGGTCTGAAACCTTGCCGCCGTCGAGTTTCTTGCCGAACAGCAGCGAACCGACGACGAGCAGGATCCACAGCCCACCGCCAATCACGGCGATGACGCCGAAGATTCCGGTCAGACCCATCATCAGGTAGGCGGCACCCGGCCATTCATACTGGAACGGTGCGCCGGAGAAGGCCATGTCCCAGTGCCGGCGGGAGACGCCGAGCGTACCGGCGCCCATCATCACCAGGCCGAGCACCGACATGCTGATGCCGAACAGGTAGGGCTGGATCTGGCACAGCTTGGGCAGGATCATTTCGCGCCGGAAGAGGACCGGTACCAGCAGGTAGGTGATCGCCATGAAGGCCAGCGTCGTGCCGGTGACGACCGTGGTGTGGAAGTGGCCCGGGACATAGAAGGTATTGTGCATCAGCATGTTGATCTGTTCGGTACCGAGCACGACCCCCGAAATGCCGCCGAGAAAGCCGAAGCTGACCAGCGAGATGAACATCCCGGAGAATACCGGGTTGCCCCAGGGTGCCTTGCGCAGCCATTCGAACAGGCCGTTGGTGTAGCCCTTGCGCCGCTGTGCCGCTTCGATCGCACCAGGAACCGTGAAGCCATGGATCATCGAGGCCATCACCGCGAAGTACATGAAGTAGGAAGTGTTCAGCACTTTCCACTCGGCGCTCATGCCAGGATCGGAGAGCAGGTGGTGCGCACTGGCGAGTTGCAGGAAAAGGATGTAGAGCAGGAAGGCGAAGCGCGATACTTTCTCGGACAAGGGCTTGGCGCCGAAGATCACGGCGGCGGTCAGGTACCAGACGGCAACGTGCGCCGAGACGTTGATCTGCTGCGACGAGTGTCCCAGACCCCACCACACCATGCGATACAACTGCGCGTCGATTTCCTTGATCAGTCCGACCGACCACAAAAAGGTCGGCAGCAGGATGCCGGCGCCGGCCAGAATGGTGAACGTGGCGATGATCGCTGCGGTCAGCGCGCCAAAAGTGACCAGTGGCAGCGAGCCCTGATAGGTCTTGTCGCGCTTGGCGACGACCAGCGTACCGAAGAAGATGGCGACGCCGAGCAGCGCGCCGACGGCGACCAGGATGATCCCCAGGTAGAAGTGCCATTTCGCCTGCATCGGCACATAGGAGGTGAACATCACGCTCGACTCGCCCTGGAAGATCGCGACATTGGCCATGATGCCGCCGACGACCATCAGCCAGAAACCGAGCCAGGCGATCTTCGGTGCCGCCAGCCGACACCTGAGCAATGTCGATGAGGCGAAGTACAAAACCGCCATTTCGAAGAACAGGATCCACAGGATCAGCATGTCGATGCCGTGGGCGGTGAGGATCAGGTAGAACTGGTCGGCCGGCAGCAGCTTGATCGCCGGCCAGCGGGTGAGGATCACCAGCAGCGCGGTGATGCCGCCGACGAGCAGCCAGAGAACGCCGACAACGGCGTTCCAGCGCATCAGCTTCTCGGCCTGGTCCTCGAACTGCAGTCCGGAAATGGGACAGGTACGGTAGGTCGTTGCCATCTATTCATTCCCCCTTATTTCACGTAGATACGGCCGAGCATCGAATGGTGACCGATGCCGCAGTATTCGTTGCAGACGATGGCGTAAGTGCCTTCCTTGGTCGGCGTCATCTTGACGACGTGCTCGTAGCCAGGGATCACCTGGATGTTGATATTGACCGGCTGCAGAGAGAAGCCGTGGTTGTAATCCATCGACGACAGGTGGATCTTGTAGGTCTGCCCCTTTTCCAGTTCGAGGATCGGATACCATGCCCAGAGCCGGGCAATCAGGTAGCCGTCACCACCCGCCGGCACCTTGACGACCGGGATGTTCTGATCGGTCTCGGTACGGATGGTGTTTTCGGCGATGAACTTTTCGGCCTTGGCAGCGAACATTTCTGGGCTGGTCTTGTAGGCCTCGTTGGAGAGGTTCTGCTTCCCGTAGACGTGCCAGTAGATCATCATCACGAACATGACCATCCCCCAGACGAAGGCGATCGCGATCCAGGCCCATTCGACCTTGTCGATGGGTTGCTTCCACCAGAGCCGTTCCGACGGCGGCAGAATTGCACTCATATTTGTTTCTCCCTGATGTGAATGGCCGACCTACCTGGCAACCGGGGTGTTCATGATGTCGATGATGCCCCACAGGATGTAGAGCAAACCTGGTGAAGCCACGCCGAGAAACAGCAGCAGGAAGTGGTTGTCCAGCAGCTTCTGCATGAACGGAACGTCATCATCGTTGTTGACGGCCATGTTTGTATCCTCCATCAATGATTTGCGCTTGTGGCGGCTGGTAAGTTGCGGATAAGGTCGAATTTCTTGGGCCTTCCGGGCACAATTGCCCGCAGGATACCTGCAGCCGGGCGACCATTGATTTGATGCACGTCAAGAACCGGGGAAACCCGATGATGGTCGGCAAAGCCAGCAGGCATCGGCATTGCATGGTTTGGGCCGCGACCAATGGTCGCAGTCTTCGCAAGGCTTGGGGAGCGTCGCAAAGGGCATATAATCCGTGGCTTCGCTTTTCACCCCGGTGATCTGTCATGGATAAGGTTGCTCGCCGACAAGTTGCACTCTGGCTGCTGATTTGCAGTGCCATGGTCTTCGCCATTCTGGTGGTCGGTGGCGTCACACGTCTGACCCATTCGGGCCTGTCGATCGTCGAGTGGCAGCCGATTGTCGGTGTCATCCCGCCGCTCAATCCGGCCGAATGGGACGAGACCTTCGAGAAATACAAGAAAACTCCTGAATACCAGCAGGTCAACCACCAGATGACGCTCGCAGAGTTCAAGAGCATCTTCTATTGGGAGTACTGGCACCGCGTTCTCGGACGTCTGATCGGGTTGGTCTTCCTGCTGCCATTCCTCTACTTTTTGTTGCGGCGGCGGATTGCGCCGTCGCTGGTCCCGAAGCTGCTGGGGATATTCGTGCTCGGGGGGCTGCAGGGAGCGATGGGCTGGTACATGGTCAAGAGCGGCCTGGTCGACGATCCTCGTGTCAGTCACTATCGGCTGACCGCACATCTGTCGCTGGCCTTCCTGATTTTCCTGTCGATGTTCTGGGTGGCGCTGGGCCTGCTCAGCGAGCGCGGCCGGGGCAGCCGCGACGTTGCGCTAAAGGGGCTGCAGCGGACCGGCTTCTGGCTGACGATCCTGGTCGGCTATATGGTCATGACCGGCGGCTTTGTCGCCGGCATTCGCGCCGGCAAGGCCTACAACAGCTTTCCCCTGATGAACGGGCATGTGCTGCCGCCGGAAAGCTTCATCATCGATCCATGGTATCTGAATTTCTTCAACAATATGGCGTTGGTTCAGTTTGACCATCGTCTGGGCGCCTGGCTGCTGGTCTTTCTGATGCCGTGGTTCTGGTGGAAGATCAGGAACGCGGTCGTGTCTTCCACGGCGCGCATGGTGGCAACGCTGTTGCTGGCGGGGGTGTTGATCCAGATCGCGCTGGGCATTGCCACCCTGCTGCTGGCCGTTCCGGTGGGCCTGGGGGCTGCGCATCAAGGCGGAGCGATGGTCGTCCTGGGCTTGCTGCTATGGTTGAACCACGAACTTCGGGTGGCGCGGGTGTCGGGCGATTCTATTTGACGCTGAACCGGCCCTACGTTTGAGGAAAGGCGACCACGCCGTGGCGGGCAGTCCTCTCGCTGCCGGTCCAGCCTGCCAGTGGCCTAAACCGAAAACGAAGAGCCGCAACCGCAGGTCGAGGAGGCGTTCGGGTTCTTGATCACGAACTGCGAACCTTCCAGCCCTTCCGTGTAGTCGATTTCGGCGCCGACCAGATACTGGTAGCTCATCGGGTCGATCAGCAAGGTGACGCCGTTCTTCTGCAGCGCGGTATCGTCGTCGTTGGCCACCTCGTCGAAGGTGAACCCATACTGGAAACCTGAACACCCGCCGCCAGTGACGAATACCCGCAGTTTCAGTTCCGGGTTGCCTTCCTCTTCGATCAACTCTTTCACCTTGCCAGCCGCACTGTCGGTAAAAACAAAGGGCATCGGTATTTCAGTCGCTAAATTCATTACATCATTCTCCAAAATCTGATATCTGCGCCGATTCGAGCCAGGATCGGTCAGTTGCGGCCAGTTTGCGTACTACGGTTCTGATGCCTGCCTGATTGGACAGGCGCTTGTCAAGCAGCGTGACGCTTTGCAACGTCAGGTCAGACATGTCTGCTTTCGAGGAGTTCCAGAGGTTCCAAGCTTCCCAGGCACTGATCGCATTCCTGCCGCCGCCGCTGATCATAACATTTTTGTCGTTGGACCTTGTGCGGATCGGTACAGTCGGGTGTGATTCAAAGTGATG
>NZ_JDST02000110.1:0-27377 GCF_000584975.1 Candidatus Accumulibacter cognatus
AAGCAATGCTCGAATTCTACAGCCCATTACACCAGACAGTGAAAGTCATTTGTTACCTATTTCTGTATAGGTAATTCCACCGAACTGCGGAGCCGGGTCTTGAACTCGCCAGTGACTCCAAAAGCGGCCAGCAGTGCCCGGCCTTCCTCATCCTCCGGCTGGATCAGCAGTGCGCAACCATCGCCTTCCACAACCATCATCACTTTCATTGCGACCTCCATGTTTGCCCGACTCTCGCATGGGACAGGCGGGCCTGATTCGCAGCGGCTGATCAGTTGACTGGGCGCCCGCTGCTCCCGCCAAGGCTGAAAGGTCAGCAGATGAAGGCGTTGACCTCTTGAATAAGTGTCGCTGATCCCGCGCTGCGGGAGGAAGGAAGTAGTGCACAGTCGATCTTCCGCAAGAGGGGAGGCGGAGATTCGTGAGTCGCGCAAGCGACTTTCACATGAAGGAGATCCAGGATCAGGGACATCTCTCTCCCGCTGACGGGAGCCGGTCAGTCCTCCGGCTTGCTGCTTTGGTCGACGGGCGGTGCAGGTTCCAGTTCGGCTGGCGCGTTCTCCTGATAGAACAGTTCTTCGGCCGGGCCCTTGCTGCCTCCCGGTGAAGCCACCGAGACGAGTCCTTCGGGAGCCGGGAGGAAAGCCTCCGGAGCATCCTTGAGCGCTCTGGCCATATAGCTGATCCAGGCCGGCAGGGCGGCCGTTCCACCAGTCTCACCCGCGCCCATGCTGCGCGGCTGATCAAAGCCGATCCACGAACAGCCGACGACCGTTTGCTGGTAACCGCAGAACCAGGCATCGACGTGTTCATTGGTGGTGCCCGTCTTGCCTGCGAGATCCCGACGCTTCAGCGTCGCCGAAGCACGCGCGGCCGTTCCATAAATGGTGACGTCACGCAGCATGCTGTCCATCAGGTAAGCGTTGCGCGGGTCGATTGCGCGCAGGCTTTCCTCGCCGGCGGTGATCGGTTCCGCGCGCGCAAGCACCTGCCCCTTGTCATCCTGGATCTCGCGCACGACATAGGGTCGAATGCGATAGCCGCCGTTGGCAAAAACGGCGTAGGCGGTCACCATTTCCCAGGGTGTCACCGAGCCCGCACCCAGGGCCATGGTCAGGTAGGGCGGATGTTTGTTGGCTGCGAAGCCGAATCGGGTCACGTAGTCCTGGACAAAGTGTACGCCGCTCGCCTGCAGAAGCCGGATCGAGACCATGTTCTTCGACTTGGCCAGCGCGGTGCGCATGCGTATCGGGCCTTCGTACTTGCCGTCGTAGTTTTTGGGTTCCCAGGCCTGGCTGCCGGTCACGGCAGAGGGGAAACTGATTGGTTCGTCATTGATTACGGACGCGGGGGTGAAGCCTTTTTCCAGTGCGGCCGAATAGATGAAGGGCTTGAAGCTCGATCCGGGTTGTCGCCATGCCTGCGTGGCATGATTGAACTTGTTGCGGTTGAAGTCGAAACCGCCAACCAGCGCGCGGATCGCACCATCGTGAGGATCTGCGGCCAGGAAAGCGGCTTCCACTTCCGGCATCTGGACGATACGCCAGTTGTTCTTCTCGTCAGTCTGAACACGAATGATCGCACCACGACGCAAGCGTTTGTTGGGCGGTGCTTTCTCGTCAATCATTCGGGCCGCAAATTTCAGGCCGTCGCCGCTGATGGTGACGATCTCGCCGCCACGGCGGTAGGCACGAATCTTCCGGGTGTCGGCCTGCAGCACGATGGCCGGGTGCAGGTCGTCCGGATCGTGGAAATCCAGCAGCAATTCATCCAGTGTTTCGTCCTGCTCCGACTTGATCTCGCCAATATCGACGTAGGCCTCGGCACCGCGGTAACCATGCCTGCGGTCGTAATCCATCACCCCGCGGCGAACGCTGAGGTAAGCCGCTTCCTGATCATCCTTGAGGATCGTCGTGTACACACGCAGGCCGCGCGTATAGACGTCATCGGGAAAACGCTCAGCGGCTATCTGGCGGGCCATTTCGGTGACAAACTCGGCGTGCATTGGCGTTTCACTGACGTCCCGCCGAATGACCAAGGCCTGATTGAGTGCAGCCTGGTACTGCCGGTCGGTGATGAAGCCGAGCTCGTTCATCCGGTGCAGGACATACTCCTGGCGGACACGGGCACGCTTTGGATTGACTACCGGGTTGTAAGCGGAGGGTGCTTTCGGTAGTCCGGCAAGCATGGCGACTTCGGCGACGGTCAGGTCGGCTAGTGGTTTGCCAAAATAGATTTGCGCGGCAGCGGCGAAACCGTAGGCGCGCTGTCCGAGAAAGATCTGGTTGATGTACAGTTCAAAGATCTGGTCCTTGCTGAGATTGCTTTCGATCTTGAACGCCAGCAGTGCTTCGTAGAGCTTGCGGGTATAGGTTTTTTCCGATGAAAGGAAGAAGTTCTTGGCGACTTGCTGGGTGATCGTCGATGCGCCCTGGCGCTTGCCGCCACTCACTAGGTTGGCGTGCAGCGCACGCAGGACGCCCAGCGTATCGATGCCGCCATGTTGATAAAAGCGCTCGTCCTCTGCCGCCAGGATGGCTTGTTTCATGATCTCCGGAACGTCCTGGATGCGGACTACGGCACGGCGCTCCTCACCGAACTCGCCGAGCAGATAGTCATCCGCAGTGTAAACCCGCAGCGGGATCTTCGGCCGATAATCGGTCAGAATCTCCAGCGATGGCAGGTTCGGGTAGGTCAGGCTGAGGATGATGACCACCATCGCAATGGCGATCGCCGCAATTCCGAGAACGACCACGATCGGATAGATCAACCAGCGGAGGGCAGTAGACAACAGGACGTCCGGAAGTAAAGACAGGTACCCGGCATTATATCCTCTTCCCTCATGACAGGCGCAGCGTTGTCACGGTGGCACGGTGGATCGCCATATCGCGAGCTGTCTTCATTCTGTTATTTCCCGGCTAAACACCCCAATGAGCCGCGCAGTTTTCACTTTCGTTTCTGACTACTGGTGCGTTTGATGTACAAAATACTGCACATCTAGTGCTGCATCGGAGGTCATCATGGGTATTTCCGCAAGCGACGTTATCCCGCTCTCGCACGCCCGAGACCTGAAAACCGACGACGAGCTGCACAACATCCTCGGCAACTACGGCAAGACCATTGCCGGGAACATCCAACTGCGAATGGCGCTGCACTACTACGAGGATATTTCGGAATCCAAGGTCGTCATCAGCCAGTGCTTCACGCCGCTCAAGAACTGCGCCTTTAGCGCCGAGGTAACGTCCTGCCGTTGCATCAGACACCCGACGAGAAGGGCAAGATCGCGCAGATCGTCTATGGCGGGTTCAGCAAGTGCGCTTATCCTTTGCAGAGGTTTCATTCAGACACCGAGCGTGTTCTCGCCTATGTGCCGGAGCGCGACACGCTGCGCAGGTTCCAACCGGTGGCCGGGCAGTTCAACATTTCCTACTGGTTCGGCGCCAACCAACCCGAGTACGTGCCGGACTTCGTTGCCGCAACTGCCGACCACAACCTGATTATCGAGAGCAAAGCGGCCAAGGACATGGAAGCAAGCGACGTGAAGGCCAAGGCGGAGGCAACGTGGTGCAAGAAAGCCGGCGATTATTCGCAGGCACAGGGCGGCAAGCCGTGGAAATATCTGCTGGTGCCACATGATGCGGTGGCCCATAACGCGACGGTGTCCTCACTGGCTGGCCGGTTTTCGGTCGCTTCGTCGTCATCCGCTACGGGTTCGAATCCATGTTAATCAAGCGAGAGCAAGCGCTTTGCCAAGGGCATCGCGGTCAACGAGCAGGGCGAGTTCGCCGCCTTTTATCGTCACCGATGCGCCCCAGCGAACATTGGGGGGTCCAGAAGCCTTTCGCAATAGCGCGCGATCAGGTCGACTTCGAGATTGACCCGGCTGCCGGTTTGCAGGCATCCAAGTGTGGTGGATGCAAGCGTGTGCGGGATCAGGTTGATGCTGAAGGCCGCTCCGTCGACCGAGTTGGTCGTCAGGCTGACCCCATCGACGCTGATCGAGCCCTTGCGTGCGATGTATCTGGCGAGACTTTCCGGCGCACGGATTTCAAGCAGACGATTGTCGCCGACCGGATCGAAACGCAGCACCTCGCCAACGCCGTCGACGTGGCCGGAGACGAGATGCCCGCCCAGGCGGTCAGCCAGGCGCAGCGCCTTTTCGAGGTTGACCGGACCAGGCGCCGCGAGACCCACGGTGCACGCCAGTGATTCGGGCGAGACATCGACGAAAAAGCAATTGTCCTGTTTGTCGACCACCGTCAGGCAGACGCCGCTGCAGGCGATCGAATCGCCGATCCCGACATCATCAAGTCCGAGCCGGCCGGCGTCGACCGTCAGACGGACGGTTGCGGCCCCGTCATCACGTGGGGTGATGTGGGTGATCTGGCCAACAGCGGCAATGATTCCTGAAAACATGGCGAACACCAATCGGACGGAGAAGAGGAGGAAGATCTTAACATGTCATGTCGTACCAACTCTTCCGTTCCTGCCGGCTGGCTCTCGGATCGTCATGAGGCCGGTGGTTGGCTGTGGTCTGGTGACTCGATGACGGCCACCACGCCTGCTGCCGTTTCCGCTTCCTCTGCAGCGGACGGACGCTCGTTGATCCACGCTTCGAGCAGGGTATAGGCGACGGCCAGAACGACCGGGCCGACGAAAATGCCGACCAGTCCAAAGGCCAGCATGCCGCCGATGACGCCGGCGAGGATCAGCAGCAAGGGGAGGTCGGCGCCCTGCCTGATCAGGAGCGGACGCAGGAAATTGTCCATGGTGCCGACGAAAATCGCCCAGACGAGAAGAAAGGTGCCCCAGCCGCTGCTGTCACTCCAGTACAGCCAGAATACGGCGGGTGCGAGAACCAGCGCCGGTCCAAGCTGCGCGATGCAGCACATGAACATCAGTGCGGTCAGGACGGGGACGAACGGCAGGCCGGCGATGGCCAGGCCGATACCGCCGAGGATCGACTGTACGAATGCGGTAATGCCGACCCCGAGGGCCACGGCGCGAATCGCCTGACCGGCCAGCACCACTGCGCTCTCGCCACGTGCACCGCCGAGACGATGGCCGAAACGCCGTACGCCGGCAGCGAAGCGCTCGCCAGAGGCATAGAGGATCGCAGACAGCGCGACGGTGAGCAGAAACTGAACGAAAACCAGTCCGAAGCTGCCTATTTCGCTGACGAACCACTTGGTCAGGTTGCCCGCGTAGGGAGCTGCCTTGGCGGCGAGTTCTGCCGTGCCGACTGCCGCAAGCTGCGCCCAGGCCTCCTCGGCACGTGCGCCGACCAGCGGCAGCTCACCGATCCATGCCGGTGGCAATGGAAGTCTGAACTCGGTCAGGTCTTTTCCCCATTCGACGATCCGATCGGCATTATCGACGAGGGTGGCAATCGCCAGCGACAGCGGAACGACCAGAATCAGCAGGACCAGGAGGGTCATGGCGATCACTGCCGGAGTGCGGCGATTGCCAAGGCGTCGCTGCACCCGCAGCAGCAGGGGCCAGGTGGCGATGACGACCATCGTTGCCCAGATCAGTGCCGGCAGAAACGGGCGCAGGATCCAGACCGAAGCGGCGATCAGCGCACAGAGGAACAGCACCGCCAGTACAGGACGGGCCATTTCGGGCTCGTTGGGGTTCATCGTATAGTCATCCGAATCCAGGGTTCTCCGGGGGCACGAGCGTGAACCACGATTCGCCCGACCAGGACTTCTCTGGCTTGTTTGTTGAGCGCATGGTAACGCAATTCGGGGCTGGCGAGCTACGCCGCCGTTTTGGCTGGCGGGTGGCTGCCTGCTCGCCCGTCGGTGGACCTCCTGCGCCTGGCGGCAGGATTCGCTTTTCGGAATAGAATGGCCTGCGGGCGCCTTGCCCGTTGGCCTGTGAATCGCTGACCCGTCCCGATGATGAACCACGCGCTGCTCTTTTCCGTTTTCATAGTCGCTTCCTGTGGGCTGGCTTACGAGCTGATCGCCGGGGCTTTGGCGAGTTATCTGCTCGGCGACTCGATCACCCAGTTCTCGACGGTCATCGGGACCTACCTGTTTGCCATGGGAATCGGTTCGTGGCTGTCGCGCTACATCGAAAAACAGCTGGTGGCGCGCTTCATTCAGGTCGAGTTGCTGGTCGGCGTTCTCGGTGGCTTTTCGGCAGCGGCGCTGTTCTTCATCTTCGCCTGGTCGCCGGCACCGTTCAAGCTGGCGCTGTATCTGGCGGTGGTCGCCATCGGCGTGCTGGTCGGGCTGGAAATTCCGCTGATCATGCGCATCCTCAAGCGCGACCTGGTATTCAAGGATCTCGTCTCGCAGGTGCTGACCTTCGATTATCTCGGTGCGCTTGCCGTTTCGATTCTCTTTCCCGTGCTGCTGGTACCGCATCTCGGGCTGATGCGCAGCGGTCTGTTGTTCGGCCTGCTCAACGTCGCGGTGGCGCTCTGGGCGTGGTGGCTGTTTCGCCAGCAACTGGAGAACGCCGGCTGGCTGCGCGTGCAGGGTGCTGTCTCGCTGCTGGCGCTGCTCGCGGCATTTGCCGCGGCGGGCGAACTGACTTCACTGGCTGAAGCGCATCTCTACGCCGATGAAATCGTGCATGCCGAGAATACGCCGTATCAGCGCATCGTCGTCACACGCTGGAAGGATGATTTGCGCCTCCATCTCAACAACAATCTGCAGTTCAGTTCGCGCGACGAGTACCGCTATCACGAGGCACTGGTCCATCCGGGGCTGGCCACGCTGCCGACAGCAGGCCACGTGCTGGTGCTGGGCGGCGGTGACGGGCTGGCCCTGCGCGAGATTCTCAAGTACCCGCAGATCAAGTCGGTGACGCTGGTCGACCTCGACCCGGCGATGACCCGCCTCTTCGCAAGTGCGCCACCTCTACGCAAACTCAATCAGGACTCGCTGCACTCGCCGAAGGTGCAGGTGGTCAATGCCGACGGGCTACAGTGGCTCGAGGAAAACGACGCTCTCTTCGATTTTGTCGTCGTCGATTTCCCTGATCCGTCGAACTTTGCGATCGGCAAACTCTACAGCGCCGCTTTCTACCGCCTGCTCGAAAAGCACCTGGCGGGAGGGGGCTTGATGGTCGTCCAGTCCACCTCGCCACTCTATGCACGACAATCTTTCTGGTGCGTCGTCACGACGCTGGAGAGCGTCGGCCTGGTCGCCACCCCCTACCACGCTCTGGTGCCGTCGTTCGGTGAATGGGGTTTCGTGCTTGCCGGTCGCCGCGACTATCGGCCACCGCAGTTCTACGCCGTCGAAACCCGCTTCCTGAGCCCCGAAACGACGCCGGCCCTGTTTCTCTTTCCAAAGGACATGGCGCGCGTCGAGGCCGAGGTGAACCGGCTCAACAACCAGGTACTGGTCCGCTACTTCGAGCACGAGTGGCGGCAGGTGATACGCTGATGGATCGACGCGATTTCCTCACCGCAGTTGCCGCAGCTGGTGCAGCTTCGCTCACTGGTTGCGGCAGCGCACCAGTCCCCTTGCCGCCTGGCGATCTGCTCGGGGCTTCGCTCGACCTGGGGCATCGGCTGCGTGCGCGGAACTTCGCTCCGCCCGGCGAGACCAGGCAGGTACCGGTGCTGATCGTCGGCGCCGGCATCGGCGGACTCGCCGCCGGCTGGAAACTCGCCCAGTCGGGCTTCGCCGATTTCCTGATCGTTGAACTCGAGAGCGAAGCTGGCGGCAATTCGCGCGCCGGGAGCAACGCCGTCAGCGCCTATCCCTGGGGCGCGCATTACCTGCCACTGCCGACACGCGAGGCGACAGCGGTGCGCGAGTTGCTCGCCGAGCTGGGTGTGCTGCAGGGCGATCCGCGCGCCGTGCAGCCGGTCTATGACGAGCGCTACCTGTGTGCGACGCCGCAGGAACGACTCTATCGTCACGGCCGCTGGCAGGAAGGCCTGATGCCGCAGACCGGGGTCAGTGCCGCCGAGCGCCACCAGTATCAGCAGTTCGGCGAATTGATGGAGGATTTCAGGCTCCGCCGCGATGGCCTCGGGCGACGTGCCTTCGCCTTGCCGATGGCGCTGTCGAGCCGCGCTCCCGAGCTGCTGGCGCTCGACCGGATCAGCATGCGCGACTGGCTGCTCACGCAGGGTTTCGATTCACCGCATCTGCACTGGTACGTCAACTACGCCTGCCGCGATGATTATGGAACCGGCAGCGCGGCGGTCTCGGCCTGGGCCGGCATTCACTATTTTGCGTGTCGCGACGGCGAGGCGCAGAACGCAGGCAGCGAAACCGTGCTCACCGCACCGGCAGGCAACGCCTGGCTGGTGGCCGGCATGCTGCGCTCGATCCAGGCGCGCGTTGGCGAGCGCTTGCTGACGGATGCGCTGGTCTTCCATGTCGCTACCGCTGCGCGCGGCCGTCCGATCGCCGTCGATCTGTTCCTGCCAGGCGAAGACCGGACGCTGCGCCTGCTCGTCGAACAACTGATCTGGGCCGCGCCCTTGTTTCTCGTTCCCCAGGTCTTCGCCGGACAACCCGCGTTGCACGCCGCCGCTCGCAGCTACAGCTACGCGCCCTGGCTGGTTGCCAACCTGACCTTGTCGCGCTTCCCCGACGACCGTGTCGGCGCAGCACCGGCCTGGGACAACGTCCTCTACGGCGGTGCCAGCCTGGGTTATGTGGTGGCGACGCACCAGCAGATGCGCCTGCGACCGGGGGCAACGGTGTTCACCTGTTACCGGGCCTTCGACGACATGAGCCCGCAACGGGGCCGCGAAGCGCTACGCGACACGCCACGCGAGATCTGGGCCGAACAGATCCTCGCCGAACTCGAGCAGCCGCACCCCGACATCCGGCAACTGACGACTCGCCTGGATATCTTTCGTAATGGCCATGCCATGGCCCGTCCCTTGCCCGGTCTGATTACCGGTGCGGCGCGCCAGCAATTTGCCATCGACGGCGAACGCCTGCGCTTCGCACACGCCGACGTTAGTGGCTTTTCGCTGTTTGAGGAGGCACAGTACCGCGGTGTGCTGGCCGCGGAAAGAACGCTACGCCGGCTCGGGGTACGCTTTCGTTCTTCGCTGGGGTGATGTAGTGACGGTTCAGGAATTCGGCGATTGTCCGGGCAGCATGTCACTGACGAGCGTAATGCACTGCCAGCCAGACCGTCTCCGCCTGCGGATCCGTCCACGCCACCCGGTGTTTCTGGTGTGCCGGGATCAGCAGCCAGTCGCCCGGGCCCAGGCGGACTTCATGACCGTCGGCAAAAGCCAAGCGAGCAGCTCCTTGCACAAGCAGCACCCATTCGTTGCGCTCCTGGTCATACCAGAATGGTTCAGGCGAGACGTGGCCTCGGGAGACGATACGCTCGATGTGGACGGCGTCGCTCCGGGCCAGGATCTCGCAGAGTTCTTCGGGCAGGTCGCGAGGGATGTTGGCGAAGAGGTTGTTCATGGCGCCAGGGATCAGGCGGTCATCGCCGGATAGTCGGTGTAGCCTTCCGGTCCCGGCGTATAGAACGTCCCCGGATTGGGCTTGTTCAGCGCTGCGCCGGCCTGGATTCGTGCCGGCAGATCGGGATTGGCGAGGAAGCCGGTGCCAAAGGCAACCGCATCGAGCCTTCCTTCGCCAATGGCCTGCGCCGCTTCGCTGGCGGTGTAGCCCATGTTGCCGATCAGCGTCCCTTGGTAGTTCGCCCGCACCGGCGTCAGCACGTCACCGCTCTGCTGCCGGAAGAAGTCGGCGCGCATCACGTGCAGGTAGGCGAGGGCGAAATCGTTGAGCCGTTCGGCAAGCCAGGTGACGAGTCCGATCGGGTCGCTGTCGATCATGCTGTTGTAGCTGTTGAGCGGCGAAAGGCGCAGGCCGACCCGGTTGCTGCCCCAGACGCCACTGACGGCTGTGATCACTTCGAACAGCAGGCGAGCCCGGTTTTCGAGCGAGCCACCGTATGGACCCGAGCGCTTGTTGGCGCCGTCGCGCAGGAACTCGTCGAGCAGGTAGCCGTTGGCGCCGTGGACTTCAACGCCATCGAAGCCCGCTGCCTGGGCATTTTCGGCCGCTTTCCGAAAGCCGGCGACAATGCCTGGCAGTTCGTCGTCGCGCAGTTCACGCGGGATGACGTAGGGCTGCTTGCCCTGCGGTGTCAGCACCTCGTCACCGGTGATCGCAATCGCGCTCGGGGCCACCGGCTGGGCGCCACCGTTCAGCAGTGGATGGCACGCGCGGCCGCCGTGCCAGATCTGCAGGAAGATTCGGCCGCCGGCGGCGTGCACTGAATCGGTGGTCCGCTTCCAGCCGGCCACCTGGGCGGGAGAGTGTATTCCGGGCTCCCTCCAGAATGCGGAGTTGTTCTCCATCGCCATGGTGGCTTCGGCAATGATCAACCCGGCAGTCGCTCGTTGGGCGTAGTATTCGCTCATCAATGCAGTGGGCACGTGCTCGGCGTCGGCCCGGCAGCGGGTCAGGGGGGCCATGAAAATCCGGTTCGGGGCAGTCAGGGCGCCAAGCTTGAGCGGGCTGAAAAGCGTGGTCATGGTTGCAAGTCTCCTGAGATATGGGGTGACGAATACTAACCCAACGCAATTGATCACTGCGGCTGCCTGGCGAATAATCGCCCCATACGGTCAAGCCCCCCCAGGAGTTCCCGATGTCGCAACCACCGAAACGCGCCCTGATCGTCATTCGTTTCTTGAAAGGTTTCCAGCATGCAGGATCCACGCGTCGCACCGACGACGGCCGAGATGGCGCTCCTGGCGTCATTCCCCGGTCTGTCACTCGAAAGAATCTGCGTACCGGAGACGAAGGCGCAGTTCGCAGCTGCTGCGACTGACCTCGCGCAGCATCGCTTCCTTGGCTTTGACACGGAGTCCAGGCCGACCTTCAGGAAAGGCGAGGTTTCGCAAGGCCCGCACGTCGTCCAGCTAACGACTCTGGAAACGGCGTACATCTTCCAGTTGCACCGGGTCGACTGCCACGCGGTTCTTGGCCAGCTGCTCGAGGCGACCGACCTGGTCAAGGTCGGCTTCGAGCTGAAGTCCGACCGTGCGGGACTGCAAAGGAAGCTCGGCATCACCACCAGATCGGTGCTTGACCTGACCGTAGTCTTCCGTCGTGACGGTTATCGGAAGGCAGTAGGGGTGCGGGCGGCGGTGGCCATCGTCTTTAATCAGCGGCTCAGAAAGTCGCGGAGCGTCACCACGTCAAACTGGGCTGCTCCGAAACTGACCCCCAATCAACTGCTCTACGCAGCCAACGACGCCTATGCCGCGATCAGGGTTCTGCACGCATTGAACAAACCGGAGTCGGAGCTGCCGATCGCCGATCACTCAGGCCAGCCCAGCTGAGTCATCCCTTGCGAACGCCCTGGACGACCGTTCAGACAGGTGATTCGCCATCCGCTATCGAGTGCTGGGACAATGGCAATACTCCAGCCTGCTATGCCGACACCGTGACGCCATTGGCGCTATGCACGCACAGAGCCAAGCACCTGACTCCAGCCTTCGGCGTAGAAGACGTTGGTGTTGGTGCCGGTGAGATCGGCGATGGCGAAATCGCAGAAGATCAGGTACTCGAACATCGGCTTGTGGACGCCGCAGCCGGTGGCCTCCGCGTTGGCGCGCAGTGTCTCCATGCCCGCTGCCGCGATGGCCGGGGCGATCAGTTCGCGGTACACTGCGTCAAAGTCGACCGCCATCCCGGAGGGAATGACCTCCTGTCAGAAGGGCATGAGAACGAAACAAGGAGCACACCATGGACGCCGAATGGGTTCTCGCAACGCTTACCGATGCACTCGAAACGCTCGAAAGCGCGATTGAAGAAGTCGAGGCCGATCCGGACGCCATCGCGGAGCTGTTGCCGGCAGCGATTCCGGCGGTCTACGCCAAGCTCAACTACGCTTGGAACAGCCGCATACTCGGCGCCGCGGCGCTCGATCAGGTTGATCACGACGAGTTGATTGCTTTCCCGAAGGACTTGCCTTTCTGAGCCGATGAGGTGGTGCTCGTCGAATTTGGACAGACACTGATCGCGGCACCGCTTGAGCCCGTTCTCGATGTCGAGCGCCTCTTACCGGGGCAGAAGGCGCTGTGGGCAAGCAGACGTGAGGCGTCATCGAACAGGGAGACGCCCTTTGGCATTCGTCCATCAAGGCCTTGGGCTCAGTCGGTGAGTACCCCCTTGAATCGTTTGGATGTGGCTCTTCTGAGCTACGGTATCTCGGCGCTCAAATCGGCTGATCACATCCAGCACCTGCAGGGCAAGTTATCCGCCTATCTGGTACGTTACGCGAGTGACTTTGTCGTCATGTTGAACGGCATCCCGCTGCGGCTCCACCGCTTGAGTCTGCCTGGCCGTTGAACCGCAGGGCTGGCCCGTCACCCGTGCAGCGGTTCCGTGGATAACCAGTGGCCCGATGTCCGTCGCACGCTTCTCGGCCTGTTTGGCGGATCGCATTTCCTTGGGAGTCAACAGCGGCTGCTTCTTCTGTTCCTTGTTGCCCTGCCTTATCTTGCTCATGATCGTATTCATCGTCGTGGCCAGGGTGAAGAAGCACAACGACTAATCGATACAAGGACTGCGCACGCAAGCGCTGGCCAGCGGTGTGCGACAAAGACGACCATTCGCACGGCGGATCGGGTATCTTATCCTGACCCACAACATATCTCGCGAGTTGACCATGACCTCCACCCCCTCCGTCTGGCTGATTACCGGCTGCTCGACCGGCTTCGGCCGCGAACTCTCCAGAGTGCTGCTGCAGCGCGGCTACCGCGTCGTCGTGACGGCGCGCAATCCGGCAACGCTCGACGAATTTGTCCCGGCCGGGAACGCCCTGGTCGCCGCCCTCGACGTGACCGTTCCGCAGCAGATCGCAGACGTCGTCCGGCAGGCCGAAGAACGCTTCGGGCAGATCGATGTGCTGGTGAACAACGCCGGCTACGGCTATCTGTCGGCGGTCGAGGAAGGCGAGGACGACGAAGTCCGGGCGATGTTCGAGACCAACGTCTTCGGCCTGGCCAACATGACGAAGGCCGTGCTCCCAGGGATGCGCGCCCGCCGTCGCGGCCACATTGTCAACATCTCGTCGGTGGGCGGATTGGTCGGTTTTCCGGGCATCGGCTACTACAACGCCAGCAAGTTTGCCGTCGAGGGACTGTCCGAGGCCCTGGCCAAGGAAACCGCGGCGCTCGGCATCAAGGTGACGATCGTCGAGCCGGGCCCGTTTCGCACGGATTGGGCGGGCCGGTCACTGAAGATGCCGAAAAACGCCATCGCCGACTACGCTTCGTCCGCGGGCGCCCGCCGGGCCGTCATCCAAAGCTACAGTGGCAGGCAGCAGGGCGACCCGGTGCGCGGTGCGGAAGCGATCATTCGGGCGGTCGAAGCGCCGCAGGCGCCGCTGCATTTGCTGCTTGGCCGGCCGGCGCTCGAACTGACCGCCGTCAAGCTGAAGGAGTTTTCGGCGGAGATGGCGACCTGGCGGGAGGTTTCGCTCGGTGCCGACTTTCCGGACGCGGGTTGACCGGAAAGGGTCCGCAGGATCGACACCCGGCATGAGTGCACGCCCGGTCCGGCGATTTTCATCAGCTACGCGCGCAGCGACCGGCAGATCGCCGGTCGTCTGGTGGCCGAACTGCGGCGCGCTGGCCGTGACTGCTGGCTCGACACCAGCGAAATCACTGGCGGTGAGGTATGGGAGGCGGCCATTGCCGAAGGCATCGAGCGAGCCTACGCCGTCGTCACCCTGGTCTCCGCGGTCGCCAACACCAGCAAATGGGTGCGGGTGGAGTTCCTGTTGGCGGAGAAGCGCGGCAAGCCCATCGTGCCGCTACCGGTGGCGAAGGCCGGCGCTCGCTGCCGGTGAGCGTCGCGGCCCACTTCCTGGTTTCGATGACGCCGGCGGCCTTGCGGCGAGGCGCAGCAGCCTTACTGCTGCTTGGCGCCTTCGCTCAGGCGACGTCCCAGCGAAACGGCGTAAGGCGCTGCACGTGCCTCGAGCAGCGGGTCGGCCGAAGGCAGCACACCCCTGGGCATGACCATGGGGTTGTAGGTGATGTTCAGGCAAGCGCCGCCGGCGTCTGGCGACACCGAAGTGACCTTCAGCGTGCCCAGCGTGACTTTCTTGCGGCCCTCGGGCAGCGGTACCGTGGCGTTGTCGATCCGGTCTCCCGGCTGTGCCAACTCGAGATTGAAGTGGAATGCCACCTTGCCGTCCTTGACGCGCTGGCGCAGGTCATCGAAGAGGAAGTTCGGGCCCTTGGCCTTGGCTTCCTCGTCGGTCAGTCCCTGAACGCCACCGACGGGCTCGAAGACCCACTTGCCATATTGCCTCACCCCACCGGCATTGACGAAGCCATAGCCATGGACGCCCCAGTAGTTGACGCTGCCAAAGCTTGCCGGAACGGGCTGCGACGCGAAGTGCTTGCCCTGCAGAAGCACTTCCGGGTTGGCGTCGTTGAAGGCCTTGACCCTGGCCGGATCGGCTTGCCTGGTGGCGGGGTCGGGCTGTCGTGACGCCACCAGCGCGAAGAACTGCTGCGGCGACGAGGCAGCAAACACCGGTGCCGAAATGTTGCCCATCTGCCATTGCTCGCCGTCGGGCAGATCGAACTGGAGCGCCAGGTTGCGCTGGGTCCTGGTGTTGTCGGCGGCCTTCGGGTTGGCCCCACCGACCGAGAATCGCACCAGCACCGGGATCGGCTTGCCGCTGAAGGCCGAGGCGGTGGACAGGGCGCGGGCATCGGCCGTGCCGACGAATTCGCCCAGCGCACAGATCCCCTTCGCACCCGAGCGCCGATAGCCTTCGTATTTGCCGAAGGTGGCTTCGAACTGGTCGATGAAGGCCGACGGATCAACTTGTTGGGCAGCAGACGATTGCGCAACAGCGCTCATCGACAAGACGGAGGCGCCGGCGGCCAGGGCGGAAAGAATCCAGGTTTTCATGAATAGGGTCTCCAGTGTGGTCATCAAGATGGGGAACGCGCCAAAAGCCGGGACATGGCGATTCAGCGATCGTGGCGCTTAGTCTCTCGACGCCTCAAGACCTTACAAACTGCGCAGAATGTCGCCGCGCGACACCACGCCGAGCAGTAAGTCATACTGTTTCCCTTGCGGGTTCGAGTTGCCTGCCAATATCGGCCTGATGGAAGTGTTGCCAAGGAGGCGGTGATGTCAAGGGCTTGGCTTTGCCCGGACTACGTCCGCCGGACATCGCTGCTCCCTCGATCCCTGCCCCCATACCCCGTTTCCCCACGAAACGACATGGACCCTGGGGAAAGTCATGGCCGTTCACCGTTCACTCAAGGACAACCGGTCGGGTTCGACCATTGTTCAGGAGCCTGAAGAAAGGCAGGAGAGAACGAGCAATACTGCGGATCGGCCGCGCGGTAGGTTGATTCGCAGCCTCTCAGGTCCTGAACTGCGCGACGGTATTGCGCAGGCCTCCCGCCAGATTGCTGAGGGTTCGCGCCGCGCTGGCGGTTTCTTCGGCCGCGGCATTATTCTCCTCGGATGTCTGCGCGACCTGCTCGACACGCTGGGCAATCTGCTGGCTGGCGATCGATTGTTCCTGAATGGCGCTGCCGATGTCGTTCACCACGGAGACCACCTGATCGACGCTGCTGCGAATGTCGCGGATCGCTTCGCCGGCCGATCCGGCCAGCTCGACGCCACGATCGACCTGCTGCACGGCGGTTTCCATCGAGTCGAGGGAATTGCGGGTTTCGTGTTGAATCTGCTGGACCATGTTGTTGATCTCGTTGGTGGCCTTGCCGGTACGCTCGGCGAGCTTGCGCACCTCGTCGGCGACGACCGCGAAGCCACGGCCCGACTCGCCGGCTCGGGCCGCCTCGATCGCCGCGTTCAGCGCCAGCAGATTGGTCTGATCGGCCACCTCCTTGATCACCTGCACCACCGTAGAGATGCGCTTCGCGCTTTCTTCGAGGGTACGCATCGCTTCGGATGTCTGGCGGACGGTGTCGGCGATGTGGTTGATGGCGCTGGTCGCCTGCTCGATCACGCCGCCGCCGCTGTCCGACAGTTCAGCCGCATGGCTTGCCGTTTTCAGCGCATCGCGGGCATTGTCTGCCACCTGACTGATGCTCACCGACATCTGTTCTACCACCGCCGCCATCGAGGCTGCCGAATCGCTGGCCGAGCGCGAGGCGGCCGCCACCTGCTGTGAAGACCCGGCCAGTGTCTGCGCAGCGTCCTCGGTGCTGATCACGGTACTGCCGATATTCTTCAATATCGTCCGCAGTCGCAACTGCATCTGCTGCTGGTGCGCCATCAGGCTCTGCGTGTCGCCGCTTTGCAGCGCGAGATCCTGACTCAGGTCGCCGTCGGCGATGCGTTGCACTAGTTGCCGGGCATATTCGGGCTCACCACCCAGCTGGCCGGTGATCCGCCGCGTGACCAGCAATGCGATACCGATTGCGATCGCCACTCCCGAGAGCAGCAGCCCGATCAACAGTTTTTCCGCCAACTCGTGTGCCGCTTCGGCCGCTTGCTCGGCTTGTAATTTACGCTCCTGCTGAATCTTGATGAACTTCTCGCTTTCCGCGGCCAACTCGCGCTGTGCTTTGCGCGCCTCTCCCTGGATCAGATCGCGCATTGCATCGAGACTTCCTTCCTTGCCGAACGCAACCGCCTGCTCGTGGCTGCGCACGTAGCGCTCATTCAGCGTGCGCATGTTGGCCGCAATCTGCCGGGTTTCGGGGTTGCGCTGATACTTCTCGAGTTCTTCCGCCAACTGGGTGTTTTCCTTGCCGGCCTTGGTCGCACGCTCCAGTTGCTGGTCGCGTTCATCGGCGGTGACCAATGCCCCGAGTTCATAACGCCGCATGCCGTTAACTCGCTCGGCAATTTCACGCGACATTGACTCGTTGCGACTCACCCGGACGATATTGTCGACCGCCTTGTTGATCAGGTTGAGCTGCCAGTAAGCGATGACCACCTGAACTGCCATGACCGTACAGACAGCGGCGAATCCACTGCAGAGAAGCGTCTTGATTTTCATTGTTGGAGCCTCTTGGAGATGAATGATGGAGTGTGACGGGAAGGGGTACATGGCTGTCGGGCAGGTATGCCATTGCCAGTGGCACGCACTTTGCTATACACTACAACGTATTGTCAACGCTAAGGTTTTCGCCTTCCCTGCGGGAGCGCTCCGGGGGCTGTACGGGCGAATCTGGAGCAGTTCTCCGGAGCATCACGCTGCCTTCCGCGCTGCTGCAGGAAGCTTGTCCGTAGGCGGGACTGTTAAGCGGTCAGCAAAAAGTGTTCCGCGTTTCGATGCACACTTTTCGAGGCTAGGAGTCTCTGAAGATCTGAGAATTTATCTGGGGGAGCTAAGAATGCGCTCACCCCGCAACCGGTGTCACCGTCCGTGGCGTCTGCCGACAATCCCCTTCTGAACTCCCTCTTACGGCGGGCCGGCCCGTCACTACGCTACCGACTCCCAGGCAACCTGGACTTGCCGGGACATGCGCTCGGCCGCCACCTCTTCAGGTCGGACGTGCCGCAGGTGCCGATCGGCCTGCAGAACCAGGGCAGCATGTTCGACCTGAACGATTTCCAGGCCGAGCAGGGCGAACTCCTGATCAACCGGCTTCCGGACCGACTGCGCACCTGGCGTGACTCCGGCTACCGGGGTGTCACCAGCCGCGTCACTCGCGATCGGCAACTGCGCGCTGGTCCGTCGGCCGTGCGATCAGCTCGCGCAGGATGCCGGCGACAGCCCAGACCATCAAGGCGATGCCGACGATGACGGAAAGCACTGCGCTTGGCGTGCTGGTCGGAAAATCGGGAATGAACAGCGTCTGACCCCGCGCAAGCCACATCGCGCCACTCGCGAGAACCAGCATGCCAGCAACGTCGAGCAGCGCGTAGAACAGCACCTTCGGCGTAACCCGCATGCGTGAGCGCGGGCGCATGTTCATGCTGCAGCGAGCGCGGTCGGATCATCAGTCGCCTGGATGCCGGCAAGCACCTGCCGGCTGCCGAGTGATAGGCGAACCGGCTTCTGAGCGCTCATCTTCCGGAAATGTATCCGGATGTGGGCTTGCATATACTCGGCCAGGTGATCCAGGGGGATCGCGCTGTTGGCGTACGGCAGGGCAAAGCTGAGCAGCATCTTGCGGGTCATTGGGTTGGGCGCAACCGGGACTGGGGTAACAAGACATTCTACCAAAGGGGTTGAACATTCCGCGGCGATGTTTCTGGATCGTCAGCAGAGGTCACGCGCTGCCGCTGCGCAGCGCTTCCAGTGGTGCGCTCTGCAGCAATCTGGTGGCGGCAAACCAGCCGGCGGCGCTGACCAGCAAGGCGCCAGCGCAGATCGCTGCCGGCAACAGCCACAGATCCACCGCTACTTCGAAGCGAAACACCTGGCGCGCCAGAAACTGGCCGACAGCGATGGCTCCAAGCGCGGCAATCAGCCCGGAAAGTCCACCAATCGCGGCAAACTCGGCCAGCAAGGCCCGCCTGAGCTGTTCCCGACGCGCCCCGAGGGCGCGCATCACCGCCAGCTCGTAGCGCCGCTCTTCAGCCGCAGAAGCCAGCGCCGCGTAGAGCACGATGACCCCGGCAGCCAGCGTGAACAGAAATACGAATTGCACCGCCCGCGCTACCTGATCCATGATCGATTGCAACTGGCGCAGAATCGCGGCAACGTCGATGACCGTGAGGTTGGGAAATTCGCGAATCAGTCGATTGACGAATTCCGCCTTCTCCGGGGGAAGATATATACTGGTAATCCAGCTTGCCGGGTAGCCCTGCAGAACCGGCGGCGGCGTCAGGACAAAGAAATTGGCGCGCATGGTGTCCCAGTTGACCTTGCGCAATCCAATCACCGTCATGCTGACCTTTTCGCCGGCAACGACGAAATCGATGCGATCGCCTACGGACAGTCCGAGTGTTTTCGCCAGTCCATCCTCTACCGATGCTGCCGCTTCACCCTCCCGGCCGGCGACTTCGGCGGGAGAAAACCAGCGCCCGCCACTGAGTCGGTTGCCTTCCGGCAGATCGGCGCGCATCGACAGATTGAACTCACGGTCGATCAGGCGCTGCGCGCGATCGTCCGTGTAACTTTCGGCACTGACTTCGACGCCGTTGATGCGCGTCAATCGTCCGCGCACCATCGGTGCCAGCTCGGCCGCCAGGCCCTGCGCCCGCAGCAGCGCGTGTACCGGTTTGACCTGGTCGGGCTGGATATTGACGACAAAGCGGTTCGGCGCGTCGGGGGGAACGCTCCGCCGCCAGGCGTCGAGCAACTCGCTGCGCGTCACGGTCAGCAGCAACAGCGCCATCAGGCCGAGTGCCAGTGCGACGATCTGGACGACACTGGTGCCCGCTCGCCGCTCCAGGCTCGCCAGCCCGTAACGCCAGCCGATTCCGCCCGCGCCGGCGGATCGACCACTCCCACGCAGCGCGGCGGCCAGTCGGACAGCCAGGCGGGCAATCAGAGCAAAGACGATCAGCGCGGCGCTGAAGCCGCCAATCACATAGGCACCCAGCTCGACTTCGCCGGCCACCCAGAACATCAGGCCAGCCAGTGCCAGGAAGCCTAGCAGATAGCCGCCGAGCAGACCACTGCGCGGATTGCCCAGTTCGCGGCGCAGAACACGCAGCGTCGACACCTTCTTGAGTTGCAGCAAGGGCGGCACGGCAAAACCGAAGAGCAGCAGCAGGCCGACCGCCACCCCCTGCACGGCCGGCAGCAGGCCTGGCGGCGGCAGTGGCGTCGCCAGCAACTGTGCGAGCCAGGCATGCAAGGCGAAATGGGCGAGGTAGCCGAGCGCGCAGCCAATGCTCGCCGCGAATACGCCGAGCACGGCAAACTGGCCCAGGTACAGGCGCAACAGCAAGGATTGTGTCGCGCCGAGGCAGCGCATCACGGCGCAAGGGTCGAGATGGCGTTGACCGTAGCGTCGCGACGCCAGGGCCACCGCCACCGCTGCCAGCACCACCGTCAGCAGCGCCGAAAGACCGAGGAATTTCTGCGCCCGCTCGAGCGCGGTACGGATCTCCGGGCGGCCGTTCTGCGGGTCCTCGATACGCTGCCCACGCGTCAGGCGTGGCTTGAGGTCGCGCTGGAAACGTTTCACCAGCGACAGGTCGCCGGCCAGCAACAGACGGTAGCCGACGCGGCTACCGACCTGCAGCAGGGCAGTCGCCGGCAGATCGTCGAGGTTCATCAACAGGCGCGGCGCGACACTGAAGAAGTTGATGCCGCGATCCGGCTCCAGAGTCAGTATGGCATCGAGGCGCAAAGCACTTTGCCCGACGACGATCAGGTCGCCGACATGCGCGTCCAGCGCCGAGGCCAGACGCTCGTCGATCCAGATCGTTCCGGCAGACGGTACACCACGCGCCGGCGCATCCGGAACATTGAGCGCCGGTGCGATGCGAAGGATGCCGCGCAGCGGATAAGCGGCACCGACCGCCTTGATCTCGGCAAGCTGCGCACGCAGCCCGTCACTCTCGCCGCGTGTCACCATGCTCGGGAAGGTGCGTGTCTCGACCACCTGCAGGCCGCTTGCGCGTGCCTCTTCGACCAGGGCCCGCGGCCACGGATGATCGGCAGTCAGCAACAGATCGGCGCCGAGCAACTGGTGAGACTCGCGGTCGAGCGCCTGGCGCACGCGGTCAGCAAAAAATCCCACCGCCGTCAGGGCGGCCACGGCAACCGCCAGAGCCGCAGCCAGGAGGCGCAACTCCCCGCCGCGTACGTCGCGCCGGAACATTCGCCAGGAGAAGGACCACAGCTGCAGGACTCGCATGCATTGCCCGTTCGAGAATACTTAATGTGAAAGTCGCGCCAGCGACTCACGACTCTCCCCTCCCCACTTGCGGAGGAGGGGTCGGGGGAGAGGGAAAAGGTCATGACCGTTGGCTGACTTGACCTCGGCAGGATGTTCGGAGTACAACCTTTCCCCGATTTCTCGCTCTCCTCGTCCTGTTTCCGACTGTTATGGTAACGCCAAATGACAAGATCCAAGATGCTGTTGCTGGCCGTGATCGCGGCCAGCCTTGCTGGTACAGGATACTGGTATCAGAGCATTCGTCAGAGCACCGCCAGCACAGCCACCAGGACTGCGTCGCCGGTGCCGGTGACCGTGGCCAGGGCGACGCTCGGCGATATTCCCATTCTGCTGGAGGTGGTGGGTCGCGCTGAAGCGTACGAAAGCGTGACCTTGAAGGCACGGCTGGACGGGCAGGTTCTGGCGGCGGACTACAGCGCAGGGCAACATGTCCGACAGGGCGAGGTTCTGGTCCGGCTTGACCCTGGCGACTTCGAGTCGCGGTGGCTGCTGGCGCAGGCCAATCTCGCCCGGAGCGAAGCCCAGCTCGCCAAGGCCAGGGCCGACGTGCAGCGCTATCTGGCCCTGCAGGGACGCGGCTTCGTATCCGAGGAAAAGGTCAACGAACTGCGCACCGGCGAAACTGCAGCCGCCGCGACGGTGAAGGCTGACCAGGCCGCTCTGGAACTGGCCAGGCGCCAACTCGCCTACACCAGCATCCGTGCTCCATTTGCGGGCGTGGTCGGCGCGCGCCTGGTGTTTCCCGGCTCAGCGGTCAAGATGAATGAAACGGTGCTGGCTGTGGTCAATCGCATGCGGCCGCTCTACGTGACTTTTTCGATCCCCGAGAAGCATCTGCCGCGCGTGCGAGAGGCCATGGCACGCGGCGACATGCCCGCCAGCGTGACGATTCCCGGTGACCGGGAGCCGCGTTTCGCGGCAACGGTGAGGTTTCTCGACAACACCGTCGATGCCAGCACCGGCACCATCCAGATGAAGGCCCTGCTGGAAAATCGGGATGAACAACTGACTCCCGGACAATTTCTTCAGGTCAGCCTCTCTCTCGCCACCCTGAGCAACGCCGTGGTCGTTCCCACGGAAGCCGTGCAGCAGGGGCCGGACGGCAACTTCCTGTTTGTCGTCCGGCCGGACAACACCGTGGAACCCAGGAAGATCGAAGTGTCGGCCAGCTACCATGGCCTTTCGGCGATCGGCAAGGGCGTTGCCAGCGATGACATGGTTGTCATCGACGGCCAGCTCAGACTGGCCCCCGGATCGCTGGTGCAGGTGAAACCCGTACAGCCGGCAGTGACCAGCACCACCGCCCAAACTGCCGCCACGCCAGTGCCGGCCACGCAGCCGGGCGGCAGCGCCAAATGAATCTGCCTGAACTCTGCATTCGCCGCCCGGTCATGACCACGCTGCTGATGGCGGCGTTCCTCATTTTCGGCTTGATCGGCTATCGTGCCCTGCCGGTTGCCGAATTGCCGACAGTCGATTTCCCGACCATTGCCGTGACCGCCAATCTTCCCGGCGCCTCCCCGGAAACCATGGCAGCGGCAGTCGCCACGCCCCTGGAAGGGCAATTCTCGACCATCGCCGGGCTCGATTCGATGACTTCGACGAGTGCCCAGGGATCGACCTCGATCACCCTGCAGTTCTCGCTTGAACGCAATATCGATGCCGCCGCGCAGGATGTGCAATCGGCGATCTCCGCCGCCTTGCGCAAGTTGCCGCCGAACATGCCGGCGCCACCGTCCTTCCGCAAGGTCAACCCGGCCGACTCCCCGGTCTTCTACATCACCCTGCTGTCACCGACACTGCCGCTATCGCTGGTGAACGAATACGCGGAAACCCAGCTTGCGCAGCGTCTGTCGACGATCCCCGGTGTTGCCCAGGTACTGATATTCGGATCGCAGAAATTCGCCGTGCGCGTGCAGGCCAACCCCGACCAGCTCGCCAGCCGGGGAGTCGGCCTCGACGAACTGCAACAGGCGCTTGCCCAGAACAACGTCAACCAGCCGATCGGCCAGCTCGATGGCAGCCGCCAGACCTTTGCCATCAAGGATGGCGGACAGCTTTCCAGCGCCGCGGCCTACCGCCCACTGATCGTTGCCTGGCGAAATGGCGCGCCGGTGCGGCTCGAGGAAGTCGCTACTCCAATCGACAGCGTCGAGAACAACAAGATTGCCAGCTGGAACGTCGACAAGCGTGCCATCGTCCTGGCGATTCAGCGCCAGCCAGGCGCCAATACCATCGAGACGGTCGATGCCATCAAGCGTATCTTGCCATCGTTCCAGTCCAAGCTGCCGGCGGCGATCGAGATGAGAGTGCTTTTCGACCGCAGCGTCTCGATCCGTGACGCGATCGACGACGTCCAGTTCACCCTGATCCTGGCTGGCTTCCTGGTGATCCTGGTGATCCTGCTGTTCCTGAGAAACCTCTCGGCGACGCTGATTCCGGCGCTGGCGCTGCCGATTTCGGTGGTCGGGACCTTCGGGGCGATGGCGGTCCTCGGTTACAGCCTCGACAATCTCTCGCTGCTGGCGCTGACTCTGAGTGTCGGCTTCGTCGTCGATGATGCGATCGTGATGCTGGAGAATATCGTCCGCCACGTCGAACAAGGCGAAACACCGTTCGAGGCGGCGATCCAGGGTGCCCGCGAGATCGGCTTCACGATCCTTTCGATGACCCTCTCGCTGATTGCCGTGTTCATTCCGGTACTCTTCATGAGCGGCATCGTCGGTCGCCTGCTGCACGAATTCGCAGTCACCATCTGCGTCGCCATCCTGGTCTCCGGTTTCGTGTCGCTGACCCTGACCCCGATGCTCTGCAGCCGCTACATCCAACACGCCGAGCCTGATACGCATGGCCGTCTGTTCCAGATCTTCGAGCGTTTTTTTGTTGCCCTGCTCGCGGGCTACGAGCGGACCCTCAAGCTGGCGATGGCGCACCCACGCAGCGTGCTGGCGGTTTTCTTTGCCACCCTGCTGCTTACCGGCCATTTGTTCACCGTGGTGTCCAAGGACTTCCTGCCGAGCGGTGACTCGGGTCAGATCGTTGCCTTTACTGAAGGTGCCCAGGACGTGTCCTTCGCTTCTATGGTGAAACATCAACGCGCGCTCGCCGAAATCGTCGCGCAGGAACCCGACATCCGCTCGTTCATGTCCGCCGTGGGTGCCGGCGGCATTCGCCCGACGGCCAATACCGGCACCATTTTCATGATCCTCAAACCCCGATCGGAACGTCGCTCATCGCCAGACCAGATCATTCAGCGCCTGCGCCCCAAACTCGCCGAAGTGCCGGGAATCAAGGCGTACATGCAGAATCCGCCAGTCATCCGCATCGGCGGCCAGCTCACCGCCGCGCAGTATCAGTACACCCTGCAGGACACCGACCTCGGCGAGCTATACCAATGGACCGCCACCTTGACCGAACGTCTCCGCCAGTTGCCCGGATTCGTCGATGTCACCAACAACCTCAACCATCTCAGCCCGGTGCTGGCGCTGGACATCGACCGCGACAAGCTGGCGACGCTCGGTCTCAGTTATGGGCAGGTGGAAGATGCCTTGCAGAGCGCATTCAGCGCACGACAAGTGTCTACGATCTACGGCGCGACCAATCAGTACCAGGTGATACTCGAAGTCGCCCCAGAATACCAGGCCGATCCGGCAGCACTGTCACGCCTCTACGTGCGCAGCAGCAACGGCAAACTCATCCCGCTGGACACTGTGGCGCGCTTCAGTCGCAAGACGCAGGCGCTGACCGTCAACCATCAGGGGCAGTTACCGTCGGTCACTTTGTCGTTCAACCTGTTGCCAGGGGTATCGCTGGGCGAAGCGGTAGACCGGATCAAGGGGCTAGAACAGCAACTGCGCATCCCGGTCTCGCTAAACACCAGCCTGCAAGGCACCGCACAGGCCTTCCAGTCCTCACAGCAGGGACTCGGCATCCTGCTGCTGGTGGCGATTCTGGTGGTGTACCTGGTGCTCGGCATCCTCTACGAGAGTTTCATTCACCCCCTGACGATTCTTTCGGGGCTGCCCTCGGCGGGCCTGGGCGCGCTGTTGACACTGCTGCTGTTTGGCGTCGATCTCAGTCTCTACGCCTTCGTCGGCGTCATCATGCTGATCGGCATCGTCAAGAAGAACGCCATCATGATGATCGACTTTGCGCTGGCGCAGCAACGGCAAGCGGGAATGGCCGCGCGCGACGCAATCTTCGAAGCCTGCCTGATCCGCTTCCGGCCAATCATGATGACCACCATGGCGGCGCTGGTCGGAACACTGCCGATCGCTCTCGGTCTCGGTGCCGGCGCCGAGGTCCGGCGACCTCTCGGTCTGGCGGTGGTCGGCGGCCTGCTGCTCTCACAGTTCCTGACGCTCTATCTGACGCCGGTGATCTACCTTTATCTCGATCGATTTTCGCGAGAGGATGCGCATGCGCAAACCGCTGCCTGATACCGGATGATGCGAGCAAGATTTCCCCTGCGCTGGACAACTGAAAGCCAGGTTCCGGCACTTGAGGTCAATTCCTGTTCGTGAGTCGCTGACACCGATCTCCGGTTCAGGCACCTACTCTTCGAGCAGGCTGCGGAGCATCCAGGCGGTCTTTTCATGCACTTCCAGACGCTGGGTGAGCAGATCGGCGGTGGGCTGGTCGTTCGCGGCATTCACCACCGGGAACAACTCGCGTGCGGTTCGGGCCGTGGCTTCCTGGGCGTCAACCAGGTGCCGAATCATCTCCGTTGCCTTGGGCGTCCCTTCCACCTCCCTGATCGAGCTCATCCTGCTGAACTCCTTGTAGGTGCCGGGAGCGGGATGGCCGAGTGCGCGAATCCTCTCGGCAATGACGTCGAGTGCGTTCCACTGTTCCGTGTACTGGCCCATGAACATCAGGTGCAAGGTATTGAACATGGGTCCCGTAACGTTCCAGTGGAAGTTGTGAGTCATCAGGTAGAGCGTGTAACTGTCGGCCAGCAGGGCGGACAAGCCCTGGGCAATCTTTGCACGCTCACTGGCACTTATGCCGATATTGATCAAAGGGGCTTGGGTTTTCTTGGCGTTCATCGTCGTTTCTCCTGGGTTGAAGGCGTTGAGGGGAACAAGTTCGACCTCTTTCCGTGCGGATGCTCTTCCTGCTCGATGCCCGTGGGCAGAGTCGTCCTATGTTTTTCGGGAAGCCGAGGCGGGTTGCTCGGGAACCTGACGAACACATTCTATGCAGAACTTCTCGATTGATCAAATTGATTATAAGTATTAATCCAATAGCTAATTGTTATTTATGATGATCGCAGCATGCTCGTCAGCCTCGCCGCCCGACGGCAAGCTTTCATGATATGACGGGCCGTCAACGGACCACAACCAAACAGTATCTTCAGCATGAGCACATGTTCCGCAAGTGACGCCAGTGTTGCCTATGAGTGCCTGCAGGATGCACGTGGCGGTATCAGATTTCACAATCTATCGTCTCCAACTCATCAGCCGCGAACCAGAGAGCCGTACTTTCGCGACGATCGGTACCCTAAGGGCACGCGTTTCATGCTACCACAGGCGCTGAGCGACAGTTCCGTTCGCGTCGAAGCAACTGTGACGAGCCAATGCCCGGAGGGGACTTCGTCGGCGCAAACGCCGAGCCGTGGGCATCGTTTCCTGATCGACGACCGCTCTGCTTGTACGCTCAGCGCTCTGGCCCTTAACCCGAGGGGATGAATGATTTGCTGGGCACCGACGACGGGTGCTGACCGCTAAGAAGTCTTTGGCTACGATCCAGCCGGCGGCACATTGCTATTCAAGATGGAAACAGGTGGACCCATCACCGTGACACCCGTACCCACAGGGCAAATGCATGAATCCTATACAAGAACCAGAAGACAACACAGAACCGCGCAAACGACAATCACGAGCAATTCCGCCTGTCTCGGATAGCGCACTCCAACCCACACATTGACAGCCGAACCGAATCTCTGCCTTGAATGAAATTAAATAAAAACAGAGATATACACAATTCATCAGGTTGTGAACAGCACCCTTCGCAATTGGTTGAGTGCGGGCAAACCTCCATTCGCGAGAGGCAACGACTTTGGCATTCATGCAATTGCGCTGAGGGCCACTGCTTGTACCCCACTCCCCGCGGGTCTATGATTGACGATTATTTTGCCCAATACAAAACGAATAGACGAGCGTAAGGGGATTCTCATGAACTGGTTCGACAACATGAGCCTGCGTGCCAAGCTCATCCTGAATTTCCTCGTCAGCGGTGGCGTTCTCGTCGCTGCGATCATCTTTTGCATCATCCAGGTCAAGGCGGTCGGCCGCGATACCGAGGAGATTGCGAGGAACTGGCTACCCTCCGTTCAGGCCGCAGCTGAAATCAGCCAGTTGCGGCTACGCTACCGCGTACGCAGCTTGGAATACCTGCTATCGAGCTCCGACGCCGAGCGAGAGAAGATCGAGAAATCCCTGGGCGATCTGGACGGAAAACTGGCGGAGGCATTGAAGAAATACGAGCCGCTGACGAGCAGCGACGAAGAGCGCAAGGTATTGCAGCTGGCCGTCAAGGCAGCTGCAGATTACAAGGCGAACGTACTGGAGGCCATCTCTACCGTGCGCGGTCACGATTG